>CAZFMA010000028.1:0-8003 GCA_964520015.1 uncultured Candidatus Saccharibacteria bacterium | reverse complement strand
CAACCACCCCAAGAGGGTTTGACGTAAGTGTTGTCTCTCAAGCACTTTCTCTTGTAGGCTCGGGGAAGGTTGCCGTCATAAAATCAACTATTTTGCCCGGCACAACGAAGCAACTGCAGAAAAAATACCCCGGTCGAATCGTGCTCTATTCTCCTGAATTTTTAAGTGAAGCAACCGCAGCACGTGATGCCGGGCATCCTTTTTCAAACATCGTTGGTACACCCTCACATACTGCCCGACATAGACGGGCTGCCCGGTTAGTCATGGGAATTCTTCCTCGAGCGCCGTTCATGCTTCACTGCAGCAGTAATGAAGCCGAGATCATAAAATATATCCACAATGCGAGTGGCTATGTACAGATTGTGCTCTTTAACATGCTGTACGATTTTGCAAGGAAGATGGGTGGGGATTGGAATAAAATCCACCTCGCAATCAAGGCAGATCCGTTGGTCTGCAATCGTTACGCACAGCCCGTGCACAAAAGCGGCCGCGGCGCGGGCGGGCATTGCTTTATAAAAGATTTCGCGGCGTTTCGTGAACTCTATACGAAACGTGTGGGGGACCGAATCGGAGTTGCTGCGCTCCGGGCGTTTGAAGAAAAAAACAAAGATCTTTTGCGCTCCACGCGGAAAGACCTTGGTCTGCTCGAAGGAGTGTACGGCCGGGGGAGAAAAAATTGACTTTCGTAGGCCGCAGCATGAGTCATTTCATACTATGAAGATTCTTATCTGTACACAGAAGGTGTCCATCAATGACGATGTGCTTGGTTTCATGCACGGGTGGATTGAAGCTTTTTCCAAAGAGTGTGAATCGATTTCAGTTATCTGCCTCGAGAGTGGGGAATATCATCTGCCGCACAATGTTTCGGTACATTCTCTTGGGAAAGAGCGCGGCTTTTCACGGCTTCAATACCTCTTCAATTTTTACCGATTGCTCTGGCGTCTGCGTGGCTCTTATGATGCGGTGTTCGTGCACATGAATCCCGAGTACTTACTCCTTGGCGGCTTTTTTTGGCGTTTGACGGGGACGCGGACGGGGTTCTGGTATAACCACCGGATGGGCGGCATGCGGGCACGTATCGGGATTGCGTTCGCCAAGGTCGTCTTCTATACGTCACCTTTCGCCTTCGCTTCCCGTTTTAAAAAGGCACAATCTATGCCTGCGGGAATCGACACTGAACAATTCAAAACAGACGAGCGTCGAGCTCCAAAACCGCGAAGTATTCTTTCGCTTGGACGGCTTGATCCAGTTAAGCAGATTGAAGTCATTATTGAAGCGCTCCAGAAGCTCGCCGAGAAGGGTGTTTCCTTTGTGGCTGATTTCTATGGCAACCCGGGCAACAACCGATCCTATTTTGAAGGACTGCGGCGCATGGCGGGGCCTCTCATCAAGCAGGGTTGTGTCCGTTTCTTTCCAGCAGTTCCCAATAACCGTGCCGCGGCGGTTTATAATGAACACTCTATATTTGTGAATGCTACACCTGCCGGCAGTTTCGATAAATCAGTGCTTGAAGCAATGAGCTGCGAGCGGCCGACGCTTTCCTGCAATCCTTCATTTCAAGGGCTCTTATCTGACGAACTCCTCTTTCGTGAAGGAGACAGCGCCGATTTGGCCGATCGTCTCGAGGCGCTTCTTTCAAAATCGCGCGAAGATCTCCAAAGGCTCGGGAAGGTCCTTCGTGAAGCGGTTGTTCGGGAGCAGTCCCTTGCTCTTTTGATTCCGAAGCTTGTCGCTGTACTCCGATAGGATCTCATGGCAGAGAGTCTTCGCATAACATACATTGCAAACGCCCGTTTCCCGACGGGGAAGGCGCATGGCATTCAGATTGCCAAAATGTGCGAAGCGTTCGTTCGCGCCGGCGTCTCCCTTGAACTCATTGTTCCAGGTCGCCCTGCAGACGCGGAGGATCCTTTCTCGTTCTATGCTCTCTCGGAGCGTTTTGCAGTTCGCAAACTTTATACTATTACTGTTGCACCATCTACGTATATCGGTTTTGTATTGTCTTCGTTTTTCTTTGGCTGCTCCGTACTTGCGTACATGATGTTTCGAAGAGGAGGCGGCATTGTGTACTCGATTGATCTCGACCCCCTTTCTTTTTGGAGCACCGCACTCCTGCCCCTGCCGTATTTTTTTGAAATTCATGGTCCTAAAAAACACGATGTCGTCCACCGGATGCTTTTTAAGAGAATCCGAGGCGTCATTGCAGTGAACCAGGCAGTGGAGCGACAGCTCCGCGAAACATTTCCCCACCTTTCAGATAAAATTGTCGCCTATCCAAACGCAATTGATGCAAAGTTTCTCGTACCGAGAGGAGTTCAAGAAGCTCGTCGCGCACTCGGTATTGTGACGAAGAATCCTATCGCGCTCTACGCGGGGAGTTTCCAGTCATGGAAGGGGGTTGAGACAATTGTCGCTGCAGCTTTCCTCTCGCCCCAGGTCGTGTTCTACCTTGTGGGAGGCACGCGTGAGGAACTCATGAAAATGGTGCCTAAAGAATCAGTCATTCCTCAAAACGTGCATATTATCAGGCGGCAGTCTTCCACTGACATGCCACTTTGGTATGCTGCCGCGGATGTGCTTCTCGCGACCGGAACCCAGCATGATTCTTACTCTTTCCGCTTCACGTCACCCATGAAGCTCTATGAATACATGGCGTCAGGGCGGCCAATCGTTGCCTCAAAGACTCCCGCAATCGAGCAGGTGGTTACTGACAGAGAAGTTTTTTTCCATGAGCCGGATGATCCCCGAAGTCTCGCTGGGGCTCTACAAAGAGCGATAGAGAACCCAAAAGAGGCGGCACAGCGCTCGCAGTCGGCGAAAGCAAAAATCGCGGGGTATACTTGGGATACTCGAGCGAAAAATATTCTCTCTTTCATTCATACCCGTCTCTAATCTGAATATGCAGGAACTGGCGACCCTAAAAATCTACACGGCGCGGGGGATGTCTCGCGAGAATCCCTTTCCTCAAAAACGGGTGCTTCATCTCGGTTGTGGCACATCGAAACTCCCGGGCTCCGTTGGGGTAGATATGTTGAAGTTACCGGGCGTTGACGTCGTTCATGATTTGGACCAGACACCCTGGCCGTTCGAAAACGGAAGCTTCGATATCATTCTCGCGCACAGCGTTCTCGAACATCTTTCTTCAGTTGTTGACTTCATGCAAGAAGCACATCGGGTGGGGAAGGCAGGCGCGCGACTCGTCGTCTGCGTACCGTACTTCCGTTCGGTTGACAGCTTTGACGATCCGACCCACCGGCATTTTTTCACCGCACGGTCTATGGATTACTTTCTTAATGACGGCAATGACCGCGCCGGTTACCGCTACAGCGAAAGGCCTTTCAAGAAAATCGGTTTCTGCTATGGCTGGCCCGGAGTCTCAAAAAATCCTTTCGCGCGGGTTATCAAGACTTTTGCTCGGGACCATTCGCACTTCTACGATCAGTACGTTTCTTTGACATTTCCCGTCAAAATTCTTGTGTGGGAGCTCTCGATTGAAAAATAGAATTCTATTCTGAAAGGCATGGTAGTATTGGGCATTCCATTCAGTCAGTAACCTTCTATCCGGTAACGAAGCTGTACTATATGACTATGCAAGGCAAAAAAGTGCTTATTACCGGTGGGGCCGGATTCTTAGGTTCAAATTTGGCGCTTCGCCTTGCGGAGAGCGGCGTGACGCTTATTCTCGTTGACAACTTCTCTCGCCGCGGTGCGGAGATGAACTATAAAGAACTCAAAGCGAAATTCCCGAACATTGTTTTCTACATGGTGGAGGTCAGTGATATTCCGGCGATCATCAATCGCGAAAAACCGGATATTATTTATCACTTCGCCGCGCAAGTTGCCGTTACATCGAGCGTCATTAGTCCGGTCAGTGATTTTCGCATCAATGCCGAGGGGACTTTTAATGTCGCGCGCGCGGCTGCCGAATACGACATTCCTGTCGTGTATGCTTCGACAAACAAGGTATACGGGGACAATGTGAATAAGGTGCCGATCACCGAGCTCCCAACTCGCTATGAATTTGGAAATGGCCTTGCGGGGAAGGGCATCAGCGAAGATTTCTCCATTGACGCCGCAAAACAAACTCCCTATGGCTGTTCGAAACTTGTCGGGGAGTTGTATGTACGTGAGTGGGGGGGTATCGCGAATCGCTTTTCATGCATGTATGGGCCCCATCAACACGGCATTATGGACCAAGGATGGATTTCGTACTTTATTGCACAGAAACTTGCGGGCAATCCCATTACGATCTTCGGAGACGGCAAACAGGTGCGCGACGTACTCCATGTTGATGATGTGGTGCGCCTGCTTGAGATTCAAGGGCAACGTCTTCTTGATCACTCAAAACCGAGCGTCAGAGGTGAAGTATTTTCGATTGGGGGTGGCCATAAGAATACCCTTTCGCTCCTTGAGCTATGCGATATGCTTGATATTGATCCACAATTCGGTCCATGGCGGCCTTCGGACCAAAAAGTCTTTTATGCCGATACCGCGAAAGCAAAACAAGTGCTTGACTGGGAGCCAAAGGTAAGTTATCGCGAGGGTGTCCAGGAACTTGTCGAGTGGACCAGAGGAGCCATTTCTACAAGCAAGTTCTCATAACGTCGCTGGCCTGTTGTTGGCAATGAAAATTGGCATTGTGCTTCACCCATACGGGGAAGATAGTCCGGCAGGTCTTGCGCGGACTATTTTTGAGTTTACCAAAGGGATGCTTGAGATCGACTCGGCGAACGAGTACATCATTTTTCTTAAACATAAGCCAAAGAAAGAGCCGATGCTTCCAGGCAGAAATTGGCGCGTCGAATCACTCGGCGGGGGCAGGTTCTGGCTTGAGAAGCTCCGTCGTGCGACACCAGTTGACGTTTGTATTTTCAATACGCCCGTGATGCCACTTTTCTATCGGCCCAAAAAATCTATCGTTATTTCACTGGATTTCGGCTACTACTATCTCGGCTGGAAAAGTATCAAAGGATCGCTACGGGATCTGGCAACACTTATCTACCATGTATGGTCACTGTGGCGCGCTGACCACATCGTGGCGATTTCGGAAGCGACCAAACGTGACACGATAAAAATTGCGCATGTACGGCCGGAAAAAGTCTCTGTGGTGCATCTCGGCTATAAGAAAATTTGCGACGTCGTAGAAACACCTCAAACGCTTCCAGAGAAATTCTTTTTATTCGTAGGAATTATCAAGGAGCGCAAGAATGTTTTCAATATCGTTCGCGCTTTCAATGAATTTCGTAAAAAACACAAAGGCTATCATCTTGCCATCGGCGGTAAAGGAGAGGGCCGCTACTACGGAGATATTCTTTCCTACATTACAGAGGAAGGTTTGGAGAAGGATATCGTATTCTTAGGACATCTCAACGACGGCCAGCTTTCTTTCATCTATCGCCGTGCCATAGCGCTGGTATTTCCAACCTTTATTGAGGGTTTCGGTATGCCGGTTCTTGAGGGAATGAGCTGCGGCATCCCGGTCATCACTTCTAACCAGTCTTCTCTCAAGGAAATCGGAGCCGATGCGGCGCTTCTGGTTAATCCGTACAATCCAAGTGACATCGCTCGCGCGATGGAGAGGCTTGTCATCGAACCCGGACTTCGAGAAGATCTCATCGCGCGCGGACGACGGCGCGCGGAGCTTTTTTCGTGGCAGAGGGCGGCTCAAGAAATGCTCGCAGTCATAAAACAGGTTGCAAGGTGACTTTCAATCAAAACCTTTGTTCTCTATAAAGTAATGGTTCTCATGCATAAAGGTGCCTGCTTGATAAGCCTCCCCATTGGGGAGGATTTTTATATGATAGAAGGAATCGAATTGAAATCTTAAATGACAGACCAAGAAAAAAACCACTCCTTCCTGCGTTCCTACATCCGCGGAGAAACACTGTTCGGCTTTTGGAATCTTGTTTCAAAAGGGTTAGGGGTTTTTGTCTCGTTTCTTCTCATTGCAGCACTCTCGGTGCACGATTACGGCGTGTTTATACTCGTCTTGTCGCTCTACGCGTTTGCGGGAGGTTTTTTTCTGGATATTCTTTATGATGTCATTCTTTCCGATATATCCCGTTTTCTCGGAGAAGGCAAAGAGCGAGAAGCGAAAAAACTCTTTTTGGAAAATGTGGTGGTACGGGTAACTGGCGCACTGTTTCTAACCGTTAGTTTTTTTCTTGGCGCAGAGTTCATCGCGAGCCACTATAGCGCGGAAAGTGCACAGTTCATCCGCATCATTGCCCCGATGTTTCTTCTTGAAGCGCTCTATGGTTCGATGAAAATGCTCATTGAACCGCGCCTTAAGTTCTCTCTTCTCGCCATACGGCCGGTTATCTACAAAGTATTGCGGCTCGGGTTCATTGTCGCATTTATTGTATTTTCGACTCTTGGTGTCCGTGAAGCACTTATCGTGCATGTAGCCGCGTCGGCCTTCACAATCCTTGTCGTCCTACCTTCATTTTTGCGACTGTATGCGCCGTGGCGGGCAGTTGTTGCTGCGGAGGGAACTATCCTCTGGCCAATTCTCAAAACCTACGGCCGGTGGCCGGTCATGGGTCAGATTATTTCACAAACCGCAGCGAATATCCGCCCCTGGCTCATCAAGTTTTTCGTGAATACGGAGGCAGTGGCGCTTTTTTCCGTCGCGGAGAGCATTTTTGGGGCTGTCAAAGCATTTCTCCCAAGTTCGACCTTGGCCGCGCTTGTTCCGCGAGCGGTCGGCGAGACGACGCGTGCCGCATCCATTCTTTTGCGCGGCACAAAACTTCTTACTCTCATAGCGGTCGTTCTTGTTCTTGGAAGTGCGGTTATTGTTCCTCCCGTTATCGTACTCGCCTTGCCGCACTACATTCCATCCCTCCCTCTTTTTTTGACACTCCTCCTCGTGTTGCCAATTTTGGCTTTTCGCATCATGGGCGTAACGTTTCTCGTCGCGCTTCGCGAGCAACGGTACCTCTTTCTCGTCAATGTGACAAAAATTGTGGCGAGCATTCTGCTACCGGTAATTCTCCTTTATTTTTTTGGCGTGTTTGGCATGGCGCTTGAGCGCATACTCGAGGCGCTCATCGTCGTCATCTTAGTATTCTGGTATCTTCTTTCACGCTATACGCCAAAGGAGCGTCGGATGTTGTACACATTCGACGCGCGCGATTTTGAGCTTCTGCGGCAGGTGCTGCACTACATGCGCGAAGCGGGACTGCGAAAATTCAAGAAATTCGCTCCATCGCGTCTCTAATATTTTTCTTGTGCGCCAATTGTATATTGCGTAAGTAAATAAGAAGCGCAGCGCCTTGGCCAGCAATGAAGACGATGTCGCGGCGGTGTATGGCATAGACGAGTATGATAAGCGCACCTGCGACGCTCAAATACCAGAAAATCATCGGGACGCTGCTTTCCTTTTGTCGTTCGGCGTGGATCCACTGCGCCATGAAGCGCGCAAAGAAAATGAATTGGCCAACGAAACCGATGATAACCCAGTAATCGAACGACATACTATTTGCTAATCACAAATATAAATGTTGGTGACAAAAAACCAACGCAACGTGTTATTTGAAATTTTATGATGAAATACGGAAAGAAGCCATACACAATATCGTCGCGTGGTTGTAGAGCTTCGATAGCCTTCATATTGAAGAAATGAAGATGGCCTGGATTCTGAACATCTTTGGCGGTTTTGCCGAAGACACGCAAGAGATAGTACAGCCAGAATTGTGAGTTCGGTGTGGTAAGAACCGCATAGCCGCCTGGTTTTAGTATACGGCGGAGTTCGGCGATGGCGTCTCGGGGACTCTCTAAATGCTCAATGACCTCGCTGCACCAAATGCGATCGAAGGAATTATCAGGAAAAGGAAGGGGTTTATTCGCATCAACTCTCTGGCATTGTTCATATTGACATTGGATGTCCACCGAAATAATACGAAATCCGCGTACCTCTAAGCATTTGCTCCAGTAGCCATCGCGGCAACCGAGATCAAGCGCGGTGAGAGTTCCACCACCTTTGCCGATGAGCTTGAGCG
>CAZFMA010000027.1:0-32117 GCA_964520015.1 uncultured Candidatus Saccharibacteria bacterium | reverse complement strand
ACGGCCGAGGTAAAAGAGAAGCACCAAAAGAACGGCAATGTGCATTACTACACTTATTATCGCTGTACTCGAAAAAATAAGGCCGTGAAATGCAAAGAAGCGCCGATGCGAAGCGAGTTGTTGAACTCGCAACTTTCGGCGCTTCTTGGCGAGTACGCCATGCCGCAAGAATGGATATCGCCACTCTTGGCGATGCTCGACATAGAAGCGGCTAGCGCCTCAAAAACGGCGGCGGAGGCCGTTCAAGGACTGCGGGACAAAGTTTTTGATATTTCTAACAAATTTGAACGTCTCACGGACTTGTACGTCGCCGAGGATATTGAACGTGAGGACTACTTGTCCCGCCGCCGCGCTCTTATGGGAGAGCGCCGGACGATTGAGGAGCAAATCGTCCGTCTTGAACGAGCCCCCGCCGCGTGGGTTGAACCTGTCAGAAACTGGATACAAGACGCTTCGCGTCTTGATGAAATAGCAAAATCAGAAGACATCCCCTCCAAAAAATCCCCCCTCCAAAAAGTTTTCGGATTGAATCTCTCAATCCACGCGCGCGAAGCGCGCGGAAACCCCATTCCCCCCTACGCGGCGCTTCGCGCCGCGCGCATTTCGGCCTCTGAAAAGCCGTTGAGTTTGATTCTTGAGCCGACGTCCGGGATTGAACCGGAGACCTCGTCCTTACCAAGGACGTGCTCTACCAACTGAGCTACGTCGGCTTCACCATCGAGATGGCAGCAGCAAAAACGATACTATCACACCTGCTCTCCGCTCTCCATGCTACACTTTTCCTATGAATCACATGAGTGACCACGAGCAGTTCAAGCGAAACCCCTTGCGCTACTTGGCCAGCAATCTCAGCATCGTCATCGGCCTCGTCTTTATCTGGCGCGGCATCTGGTACATGCTTGATGGTGTTGATCTCTTCTTTTTTTCCGGTTCGCACACGCTGACCGCTTTGGGTGGCATCGTGCTTGGTCTCCTCATTCTCTACCTGCCGGACAAGGATTTGAAAGAGATCAGGAAACTATAACAGGATACTCCCATAATTCTTCGATGATCGGAGCTATAGCTGCGTCATCGACATCTTCGGGTCGTATACGTGTCTGTGCAAAAATTTGTGACTCGATCTCCGCCGCAGCGAGCACGATCTTTTCGAACTCCTCCGGAGAACGGGGTACGTCTTGATTTGGATTCTTGTTGTACCGTGTGCGACCTTCCTCTAATCTGTCTTTCAGGGCAAGGATTCCGTGTGGTCCGACCCGCGCATCTCCGTATTCGACTATCTTTTGCTCGAACGAATCACTATCGCGGATCCGCTCCATCTTCGAGAATCCCACTCCGTCGATCAAGGAAATTACCCTTTCGGGGAGTCCTATCTCCCTCGCAATAGTTACATGTGCCACGTGCTCATCGGGGCCATACTTCTTACGATATTCAGTTTTAATAGATTCCCAGTGGTGGATTCCCTCCGGCTCAGTAAATCCTGGGAAATGTGAAAAATCGAATTTCAAAATATTCCCCATGTCATGAAAGAGGCCGGCGAGAACCACATCATTCTGATTGATGGGTCGAGTGAACGTGTCACTCACCACCTTCCCCACCGCCGCTACCCGCAGTTGATGCAGTTGTAGATTCGGCATTATCTTATATGCCGTGTATATCTCTCGTGGTGTCTGCATGAAATCCTATCGCTACGCTGCTTCGTCCATTTTCGAGGATGGCAACTCACTATCATTTGCTGGCTCCTTAAAGAGTGAGTCTCCGTTGTCATTCGCGGCCTTTTTCTTTTTTTCTAGGGAAGGCTGTTTCTCCTCCTCTTCAGGTTTGTGAATTTCCAGCCGATTCTTGAATTCTTTTTCCTTACAAACTTCGAGAAGATCGTTCGAAGGATTATCAAAATCCATATGCAATTTCATGCCCGGTGCCATCCCAGGTTGCAAGTCACTCCAGGCTCTCTTTATGAGTTCTTTGATGACATGCTTTTGTCTGCCTTCTCCTGGGCTTACCCACATGTGACGTACCCACGGTACTCCTTCTCCATCTTTTTCGATCGCAATAAACCCCGCAATTTTTCCGTTCTCTTCCGCAACAACCGCATGACCCCCCGATTCATGGAGAGCGCCACTGAATTTCTTAAGGATCTGAAGTTGTTCCGATGGGCCGATCCTATTTTTACTTTTCCCGATATCAAGAACATTATGGTCCAAATCAGCTATTTGAGACTTGAGGGCATTCAATTTTTCCTGATCTAAACGTGTTATTGCCATTCCACTGAAATGCTCATTGCCGTCACTCAGCGTCACTTCCGATTTTCCTCCGCGTGTGTCCATACAGGATAGTTTATCATGTCCCTCTATGGCGATTATCGGAAATACACTTTAGCGTGACTGGAGACGAGCATTGAAGGCGTGGGGATCAATTGTTCGCGAGGTGTAGAAACTCTGAATACTACCGCCACTACCGCCATTTCCTGCTGATGCACCGCCGTTATTAAATGCCCCTGTCGAACTGACGCTGCCTCCATTCCCACCTGAACCAGCGTTTCCGTTGCCTCCGTTCCCTGCACTTGCTCCGCCATTATTAAATGAGCCAATTCCGTTTACCGAACCACCAACACCTCCCGCTGCGAACGCTGGCATCGCACTCATAAGCATCGCCCCGGCACATGCCCCTGCTATGAGGTACTTTATTGTATTCTTCATATGGGCCTTTATACATCAAAATAGACAGGCCGCAAACCTGCGAAATTTGTGCGGTCCGTACCCCGAGGGCCTCGCAGAAAATGGGAATATGCGATATTCTCATTTAGCTCCCTGTCGGGGTAGCTCAGTGGTAGAGCGAGCGTTTCATAAGCGCTAGGTCGACGGATCGTTCCCGTCCCCCGACACCTGCCGACACCTGCTGATTTGATACCAATCAGATTTTAAAGTATTGTGTCTCTATTGCGGGTGTAGCTCAGTTGGTTAGAGCGTTCCCCTGTCACGGGAAAGGTCGAGGGTTCGAGTCCCTTCACTCGCGCAATAATTTCGAGACTCCACAATCAAAATATTCCGTGATACGCTCACGGCTATGTGGGGTATCGTCATGCAAGTGAATCATGCCCTCTTTGCCTTATCCGGCGTCTTTCTCATCTACTGCATCGGGGCCGGCCTCTTGAGGGGTGAGTGGAAACAACTCCTCCTCGGATTTCTTCTCTTCGTTTTTTTTGGGATTCTTCAAATCGTCATCGCGGCGATCATAGAGGCTTAAGAGAGCTGCGACAGTACGTCCAGCCAGAATATTTTGTCTTTGGGATTTGAGAGCATCTGCGCTACTTCTTTTGGGGCAACCCAGCGGGCTTCTGGATGAGCTGGGTCAAGAGGCGCAAGCGCTTCTTCTGTTGTCGAAAAGAGAAACATATGAATCGTTTTGTATTCACTTTCATCGTCTCCCCCACCCACTTTCGCCTTGTATCGACTATATGATCCCAGGTCTTTCAAGAGTGTCGTACTTTTTAATCCCGTTTCTTCCAAAATCTCGCGGCGCGCTGCCATCTCTGCATTTTCTCCCTTATCTACATGCCCTTTGGGGAAGCCCCACCAAGCCTCGCCAGTGCCATGAAGAACGAGTGCAATCTCACCGCGAACATTTTGTACGATGCCGCCGGCACTTTCCGTTTTCTTCATACAGAAAATAGTACCATTTCATTGCAACACCACTCTCTTTGTAGTAGATTTGAAAAAGCGGGGTGGAGCAGTAGTAGCTCGCAAGGCTCATAACCTTGAGGTCGCGGGTGCAAGTCCCGCCCCCGCAACAGCATTGTGATGCCGGAACCAGTTCCGGTCCCCATAGTCACTCAAAAAACCCGCACATCCGTGCGCGGTTTTTTGATGGCACAGCATTGCCAAGATATATTCAGCGCAAGTCTGATTCTCGTGCTCGGAAGCAATGTGTGTTGTAATCGAGATGAAAATCGCGTGTTTTTTGTCGGGGGCAGGACTTGCACCAGCTCTCAAGACACCACTTTCATTAAGCGGCCGAGGAGTTTAAA
This sequence comes from uncultured Candidatus Saccharibacteria bacterium, assembly GCA_964520015.1. Taxonomy (GTDB): domain Bacteria; phylum Patescibacteriota; class Minisyncoccia; order Phycocordibacterales; family UBA2100; genus UBA10103. The sequence continues at coordinate 28,093 of CAZFMA010000027.1, read as the reverse complement.
CTGTCGCAATGACTCAAGCCGAAGCTCTCGCAATCTTGAAAACCGGCGCAAATGTCTTTTTGACCGGCGAGCCAGGAAGCGGAAAAACGCACACTATCAATCAATATGTCGCGCACTTGCGCTCCTGCGGCATCGAGCCCGCGATCACGGCATCGACCGGCATTGCCGCAACCCATATCGGCGGATTCACGATCCATTCATGGAGCGGTATCGGTATACGACGTGATCTCACAAAGTATGATCTCGACCGCATCGGACAGAACAGAAATGTCGTCCGGCGAGTCGGCAATGCACAGATACTCATTATTGACGAGGTCTCAATGCTCTCGGCGCGGACGCTCTCGATGGTAGAAGCGGTGTGTCGAGAGGTCCGCCACAACCCGCAACCTTTCGGCGGGCTGCAAGTCATTCTAGTCGGCGATTTCTTCCAGCTTCCGCCGATCAACAGACGAGAAAACGACGAAGATCAGGAATCGTTCACTCCCGATGTTGGAAAGCAACAATTCGCATTTTTCTCTCCAACCTGGAATACGCTCAATCCGCTCGTCTGCTACCTCTCGGAGCAGCATCGGCAGGAAGATGCAGTGTTTCTCGAATTTCTCTCGGCAATTCGACGCGCAACCGTAGTAGAGCCACATCGGCAATTACTTCGTACGCGCTACTCCCGCACACCGAAAGACGGCATTACACAACTCTACTCGCACAATACCGATGTCAACGCGATCAATGATGCGGAATTAGCGAAACTTGTAGGCACGACGAAACAATTTGAAATGGAAAGTCGCGGCAGGGAGGTGCTCGTCGCGGCACTGAAGCGCGGCTGCCTTTCGCCCGAAATACTTTCGCTCAAGATCGGCGCACGAGTTATGTTCACCAAGAACGATGTGACGACGCACCGATATGTAAATGGTACGCTCGGCATCGTTACAGGATTCGCGGACACTGGATATCCGATCGTGAAGACCAACGCCGGGAAAGCAATATTCGCAGAGCCGGACGAATGGCGCATCGAAGACGGCGGACGAGTCCTCGCGCGGATCATCCAAGTTCCATTGCGGCTCGCGTGGGCGATGACCGTGCATAAAAGCCAGGGGATGTCGCTCGATGCCGCACACATGGACCTCTCCGATACCTTTGAATACGGACAAGGGTATGTCGCCCTCTCGCGCGTGCGCACGCTCGCCGGACTCTCGCTCGCCGGTTTGAACCAACGTGCGCTCGAAGTGCATCCCGAGATTCTGGTGAAAGACTCGGAATTTCGCGACTACTCACAAAAATCGCGAGAAAAGTTTGCAGCAATGTCAAAGCAAGAGCTGGAAACCATGCATGAAAACTTTGTCCGCGCATGCGGCGGGAAAGCCGGGGCGGGGCCGAAGAAGAAAGAAGTCCGCATTCCCACACTCGAAGCAACGTTCGCCCTTTTGAAAAGCGGCAAATCGATTCGCGAGATCGCGCAGGCACGGGGATTGGTCGAGACAACCATTTCCTCGCACATTTTCGATCTTTACTCAAAAAGCCGCATCGGCCGCTCCGACATAGAACCGCTCGTCTCTCCCACGCTCAAACAATCTCTTCCCATCATCCACGCCGCATTCCGCGAACTCGGCCTTGAACGTCTCACGCCTGTCTTTGAAAAACTTGGTGGCGCGTATACTTACGATGCTCTTCGCCTCGCGCGAATGCTGTATGATAGCGATTAGGCGAATTCCATGGAAACAATAAGATCAATCACAAATGTCATAGGCTACTCTCTTTGCGACAAGAGTACTTACAAGGCTTTCCAGCTGAGACTGATTGAAGGCCTGCCAACACGAGACAAAAATCCTACCAGTCATTTTTGCGCGTATTTTCTTCCATTTGACCCTGGTGCGAAGAAGGTATTTATTGTTTACCACAAGAAGTCAGGTCTTTGGATTTCGCCCGGAGGTCACATTGATGAGGGAGAGACGCTTTTGGAAGCATTGAATCGAGAAATTGATGAGGAGCTTGGGGTCAAAGATCTTTTCAAGGAAGCACCAACACCATTCCTTCTTACGATTACGCGGATCGAAAACAAAGTTCAGTCGTGCAAAACGCATTATGATGTTTGGTACTTAGTTCCTACCGATGGAAGCGGTTCTACTATTGATCCGCAGGAGTTTCTCGACACGAAATGGATGACCTTAGAAGAAGCAGGGAAGATGGTTACCGATCCTGCAAATCTAGAAGCTTTAGCGGCCGTAAAAAACTATGATTGGATTCGTTCTCAATATTCCAGAAAAACGCGAGGCGTGTTAATAAAGTGTGCATATGGCCCTGCTTCTCCGAAATCCGTAAACGTTTCCTAGCGCTTTCTCCAGAAGCGCAGGTGACACTTCTTAAAAACCTCTACAATTTTTCAAAGGACATATATCGTACGGACAGCAATACAAAGGTAAGCAAATATTACGAGTGAACCCGGCATCTCATCGGTATAGGTCGTGATCATCCACATCGACAAAGTACACTTCGTGCGCCGAGAGGAACTGAAACATGACGCGGTATTTCCGAGTGATCGAAAACGACCAAAATCCCTTGAGTTTTCCGCTCAGCTTATGCGTGTCGAGCGATGGATGAAAACAGTCCGCACGAAATTGTCTTTCACGTGCGGCTACTTCGCTCGCAAGGGTAGTATCCAATTTTTTGAACCGTCGACGAAAATGTGATGAATAGAGGATGATGGCTACCGGCCGCATATTACTTCAGCATCGCGGAGAGTCCGCCACTCTTGAGAACGCGCGCCTTGCCTGCCTTGAGCTCATGCGCCGCGACTTGTAGTGCGCGTGCTACGGTCGCACCGTGCGACTCACCTCCCTCAACTTCGCGCCTAACGAGTGTGCGGATATACTCCGAGCGTGTCATCGCAAGTCTCCGTGCTCGCACATCGACTATAGCCGCCATGCGATGTGGCATCGAGACAGGTATGATAGTGCTGTTTGTCATAGCAATACTTATTAACTATTATTAATGGAGAATATCACATAAAAGCAACTCCGCAAGCATCTATTGAGATGAATTGAGGTCGTGATCACTTTACACACCCTCTATTGCGAAATCGTTCTTACGATAATACGTTGCTCGTTTCTTCCAGAGTTTTTCGAGGATCGGTACGTCCGCATCCCGGTAATCATAGACTTTCTTGGCACCTCCCTCCCTGCGAATACGCCCGATATATTGCGCAAGCTTGCCGTGGAATGAAACTGGAAATGCGAGAAAGAGAACTTCAAGATCTGCTATGTCTGCCCCTTCTCCCAGAATTTGTCCCGTCGCGATCAGGATACGGAACCTCCCACCTTTTATTTTTTGCAGCGCGAAGGCGCGTTGCCGTGATGACAGGTCGCCGGAAAACATGATTGTCTCGAAATCGCGTCGCAAATATGCCCGAAGCATTTCCGCATGCTCCTTGCGCTCCGTGAGCACGAGACATTTCCTGCCTTCCCGCGCCTCACGCGCGATATCCGCGGCGATCAGCGCGTTTCGGTTTGCGTCGCTTGAAAGTACTTTCGATATAAGTTGAAAATCACGGGACGAGGTACCGAATGGCGTTGCAAGACTTGTCGTCCTCACGACGACTGCATCGCTGTCCTCTACTTGTTCGTGCGATTGTGGAACTCTTTGCATCTCTGCCTTGTCGATCGTGTGAATAATCTCTCCAAGATATGCTCCAATTAATTTCTCGTCATTATACTTACGCGATGGAGTCGCGGTGAGTCCGAATCGATACCGTGCAGGGAATTTCGAAATCACATCGCGGAACATCCGTGATGGCATATGGTGACATTCGTCAATAAGAACCATGCCGAATTGAGCCGCGATCGTATGTATGTCTTTCATACGCGCGAGTGTTTGTACCATAGCGACTGTGATCGGTTGGCTTGGATTTTTCTTCACTCCGCCGATTTGTCCGATCTTGGTTTTAGGAATTCCAAAGCCATGCTCGACTCGCTCCAGCCACTGGTCGTATATCTGTCTGCGGTGCGTCAGAATTATCGCAGGTTGCTTTTTCCGCGCGATGATTTCAAGTCCCATAAATGTTTTTCCCGCGCCTGCAGGGGCTACGAGAATTCCTTGCTCCTTTGAATCAAAGGCGGCTACTGCCGATTCCTGATAGGACAGCATAGTGTGCGTGGACCGGAGCCCGACAGGGTCGAGCGTCAATCGATTATCGATGATGCGATATTTGATTTTTCGTTCGTCGAGCCATGCATAGAGACTTTTGAGGAACCTGCGGGGTACGAGAATTGCGTCGGCGGTCTGTTCCAGCGTCTTGATAAATTTCTTTTCGCCATAGGTCGGCAGACCCGCACGTTCTTTGACGATGTAGCCGATATTGAGAATGTTGAGTTCTTCCCGCAAGAACGAAGCGAGGTGGGGTGGCAGAATGTTTTTGGGGATTGAAATCGTGCTTTCGAGCGTCAGAACAAGTGTCTTACCAAAGCGGGCGGGTTTCGAGGGAGACTTTTCTTCTGCAGGAAAGTCCAGACTCGCTAGATGGTCAAGCTCCTCCATACTAGCCCGCGGGATATCATGTAGGTATTGCCATTGGTCGGCTACGATATTAAAATTGTTGTCCGGATCGAGGAAAACAGTGTTGCCACGCTTTCTCGATTCTCCCTGAAGTGGCAGCGCGATGAGATTTCCAAGTCCTTTACCTGACAAGTAGTCCTGATTCGGAAACAGACGGTCGAATCCCTCGTTCTTTTCCAGCGGGTCAATGCATCCTGCTTCGCGCAGCAGTGCGAGGAAAATGCGGCGGCTTTTGTATGCAGGATATGATGCAGAGAAAAAGCACCACACATGTGCGCCTTTTCCGGAACGCGATCGCTCTACGGCAACATGGAGTTCGTGCTTTTTGCACACATCAAGAAATTTCTGGACGGCCTTGCGCCAGCTATCTCCATCGAAATCAGCGACGATGAAAAGTGACGTATTGTCCTTAAGCAACGGATATGCTCCAAGTGTTGCAGTACCAATGAGGTGTTTCTCAATCCATCCTGTCGTGAGCGGGGCGTATGATTCCTTATCTTGATCCGCATACATGGGCGCATATCCGCTCACACCACCACTCCACTTCTCCCATCGTCGTGCAAACACGTCTTCGCGCCCCCTGAAGAGGGATCTGAAAATCTCGACCCGCTCTTCTCGCGAAAACATAGGTCAGATTTTCTGATACCGCGTCGCGCGGCCGCGACCTAGGCGCTTGATCTTTCCAAGTTCAACTAGCCGCTCAAGAGCCTTACTTACCGTCGGCAAAAGAATACCGGTCGCTCTAGCGATCTCCATGCGGATCCCCTCACGCACTTTTGAGAGGTATTCGAAGACCGCTTTTTGTTTTGGCGACAACATATCCCCCTGTGTCTCATCCTCGATGAGCGCTATCGCATCTGCGGCCTGTTTCTTCACGACAGAGAGAAAGAAGTTGAGCCATGGCGCAATCGTCTCCCTGTCTCCTACAGGCTTCTTTTGCGACTTGAACGTTTCTTGCGATGCGCGCAGTGCGAAATAATATTCGTCCTTTCGAGCCTCGATGATCTGTTCGTGCGACACGTACTCTACGAATGTGTAGCCAGAGCGCAGAAGCAAGAGATTTGAGAGGACGCGGGAGAGTCGCCCGTTGCCGTCTTCAAACGGATGAATTCTCAGAAACTCGATGATGAAATTCGCTAGTATGAGAAGCGGATGGAAGCGCTCCTTTTCGAGGGCCTCATACGTCCAGTCGAGGAGTTCCGTCATTTCTTTTCCCGTAAGATATGCGGGCGTTGTCTCGAACATGATTCGAGCGACCTGCCCATCCTTATCGAAGATGCCCACAACGTTTTCCTTTTGCTTCCAGTCGCCGCGATGCACATCATCCTTCGTTGAATACTTGAGGAGTTCCTTATGGAGCGACTTAATCATCCCATCGCGAAGCGGCATCGTCTTGTAATCCTCAAATACGTTTTGAAGCGTTTCGAGATAACCTTGCACTTCCTGCGAATCGCGATCGGCAAACTTTTGAATTTTGAGTCCCTGCATTATTTTTCTCACTTCCTCATCAGAGAGCCTTGCTCCTTCAATGCGGGTTGAGGAACCGGCTGAGGTTATTAAGACTGACCTGCGCAGACTGGTAATGGCCTGCGGTGTCATGCGCAAACCGACGCGAAATACGCCTCTCATCTCATCTATGGACGCCAAAAGTGCCACGATATGAGGATCGGGATTTGTGACACGATGATCGAATTTAGGTTGCTCTTCTGGCATATTTGCTACTATTTCTAACGTATTAGATTCTATTAGATTTTATGAGAAAAGGCAATAGCCCATACTTTGAGCCACGGACAAGGGCACGGGACTTGCACTGGTGCAAGTCGGGTACCTGCAACAGCATTAGCCGAAGAAGCCGTTTATTGATAGAGAAAATCCCGTGTGAGCGGATAGTTTTTTGTTTTGCCTTTACTAAAGAGGGCCGGCAAAGCTGAGTTTTATAGACAGTCCCGTCCAAAAAAACCACTTCAAACGGATGATTCGGTAGTAATGTACCAATTTTTTGAATACGTATTTTAGTACCAACCCCAGCATAGTTATTGGATAAAATTGAACTCCCTGAAAACTCTCTCGTAGAGCGCGATGACGCGGCGCGCTTCGCGCGTGCTGATGCGATGCGCGTCGCCTTCGTGAGCGATTTTGTTTCGAATCTTGTGTGCCTCCCATGCGAGGTCGATCGTATTGAATGTCGCCCTGTCGACACCGCGCATCTTATCCGCCATCGTCTCTCCCCTATACCCGCGCACATCGAGAAGTTCGTTGAGCATGATGTCGGCTTCGAGGATCGCAAGACGAGCAGATTTTTCAGAATCTGACTTCGCTTGTTCCAGAATCCGCCTCCATCGTAATTGGGTTTTCGGCACATCGTGCGCAACAACAGTGTTCTGCGCTGCGGCGAATCGACGTCGCTCGATCTGGCGGATCTGGAAAACACGGATACCGCAGTAAATGATAATCGCGGCGAGACAGAGCGAAACCAAAAGCGAGATCGCGACAAAGACGCTCCATTTTTGAAAAAGCGTCTCATATACTCCCGGTGCAGAGGCGAGCTGGAGGTACTGGACGATTTCTGGTGCACTTACCGGCTGAGTGATTACAGTGGTAACAGGAGAAGCGACACCTTCAGGAAGAGGCGCTCCGGTCCCGGCAACGGTCACGACAGCGCCCGGTATCCATTTGAATGCTACTTCACCTATAAACCAAAGCGCCCATCCCATTGAGCCTCCTGTAGTCGGTTCCATTCTAGGATTATACCCCGACACCAACATTGGCATCACTGCGTTTCAACCTTCTAGTGGAGAGAAGCCATGCCGCCTGCATCTATAACCATCTTCTGGACCCAGATAGGGGGCGCAGTAAGAAACAATGCCAATGTTGGTGTATGGGTTATATTATGCTCGTTCGATATCCTTGGCGATTGTAAACAAAGATTCCTCTCTCCCCCACGCTCCGATGATCTGAAAACCTACGGGAAGTTTGACGCCGTCGCGCACCACTTCTCCCGATGGCACTGATATGGCAGGCACTCCCGCGAGATTTACCGGTACTGTGAAGATATCTTCAGCGTACATCGCGAGGGGACTTGCTTTGGAACCAAAGGTGAATGCGGCATCGGGTGTTGTCGGAAGAGCGATAGCGTCGACAGTTTTAAAGGCTTTTACAAAATCCGCCCGAATCAGCTCGCGTACCGCTCGAGCTTTTCGATAATACGCATCGACATACCCTGATGAAAGAACGAAGGTGCCGATGAGGATGCGACGCCGCGATTCGGGGCCAAAACCGGCACCACGAGTTTGAGAGTAGACACTCCCAATATCGTCAGCCGAAACCGAAAGTCCATATCGAATACCATCATACCGCGCAAGATTCGTCGAGGCTTCAGCTGGCTGAATGACATAGTAGACAGCAAGAGCGTATTGTAGATTTGGTAATTCGATATCTCGTATTTCATACCCCTTTTCTTGTAGACCCGTAAGCGCCGATTCAAAACGCTCCAACGTATCAGGGTCGCTCCCCTCCTTGAGGAAAGCCCGCGGCACACCAACAACCTTTGATATCTTTTTTATATTCATGCGTTCCATCATCACATCCGGCAATGATGTAGAGTCCATAGCATCGTGCCCATGAATGGCGTCGTAAAGCATTTTTGAATCCTCAACGGTCTTCGTAAGGGGGCCGATTTGATCGAGTGAAGAAGCGAGTGCCATAAGCCCATAGCGAGACACCGCACCGTACGTCGGTTTGAGACCGACTATGCCACACAAAGACGCAGGTTGACGAATGGAACCACCCGTATCGCTCCCGAGCGCGGCGAGAGCGAGATTGCCCGCAACTGCTGCAGCAGAACCGCCGGATGAGCCGCCAGGTACTCGTCTTACATCACGAGGATTCTTAGTCGGCCCATATGCCGAATTTTCGGTGGAACTTCCCATCGCAAATTCGTCCATATTAGTGCGGCCAAGAAAGATAGCGCCCTGCGCTTTGAGTTTTTGAATGACAGTCGCGTCATACGATGCGCGATACTTTTCGAGAATTTTTGATCCTGCGCTTACAATACGTCCCTCAATCAACATATTGTCTTTGATGGCGAGCGGGATGCCGGTAAGTGGCATTGATTTTCCCGCCGCTATCATTGCATCAGCCGTTTTGGCCTCGGCTCGCGCAGAATCCGCCCACACTTCAAGGTATGCATGGATGTCTCCGTCTTTTTTTTCTATCGCCTCCAGATACGCATTCGTGAGATCGAGCGCGGAACATTCCTTCGCATCGAGCGCTCGACGCGCCTCAGAAATCGTCAATTTAGAAAGATCCATAAGAAATTCGAGTATGATATATCATACTATTTTTGCTTCTTCTCCCTTGAGATCACTTGCTTCACTGCGATGCGATTCCCTACTCGTGCCGGCGCGGCTTCCAGAAGTCTTTCGGTATAGATACCGCTATCGTGTGGATTCTCATCCGCTCGCATCACATTCCGAAGCTCCGGCGCGCTTACTTCCTTACCTGTACTCGCTTTCTGAATAGTCTCTACAAACGCCAAAATATCTGGTATTTCCTTCTCAAGTTTCGCCAGCTCTTCAGCCGATACCTCCAATCGCGCCAGCTTCGCAAGCGCTTCAATATCAACCTTTATCTCGGTCATTCCCCTATCATACGGAAAAATTCCGCTTCTGTCAGCACCGCGACACCGAGCTCGCGGGCTTTGCCGAGTTTGGAACCTGCCTCTTCGCCCGCTATTACTGCGGTTGTTTTTTTGGAAACTGACGAGGAGACATCGGCGCCGAGAGCTCGCAGTCTCCCCTTTGCCTCATCACGCGACAGGGACTTGAGCGAGCCGGTAAGCACGAATGTCTTACCCTTGAGGGGTAGATTTGATGGCTTGCCATGAGCTTGTCGAATGGTCAGCTGCTTTTTTAGACGCGCGAGAAGTGCAAGATGAGTTTTGTCGTGGAACCATTCGTAGACTGCTTTTGCCATAATGTCCCCCATTCCTTCGATCGCATTCAGCTCTTCCTCTTTCGCATCTGCCAATGCGTCGAGTGTACGGAACTCTTGTGCGAGAAGAATCGCTGTCTCCTCTCCGATATGAGGAATCGAAAGACCGACTAAGAGCCGTGCAAGTGGAACGCGGCGGGACCGCTCTACAGATTCTATAAGTTTCTTAGCAGACACTTCGGCAAAACCTTCGAGGGGCAATACATCACCTTCTGTCAGTGTGAAGATGTCATCGAAGTGTTGCACAAGGCCATTCTCCAAAAGCAGGTCTACTGTGCTTTTGCCCAAGCCTTCGATATCGAGCGCATGCTTGCCCACGAAATTATGAAAGACACGTCGCGTAACAGCAAACGAATTCTTATCGATACAGCGCCACGCGGCTTGCCCGGGAATTCTCTCAATCCTGCCATTTCCCCCACATTCGGGGATTGATGTCGGCCATGTAAATGGCTTCGTTTTTTTCGGCCGAAGGTCTTTCACCACTTCAACTATCTCCGGAATCACATCCCCTGCTTTTTGAAGAATCACGGTGTCCCCAATACGCACATCGAGGCGCCGTATCTCATCTTCATTGTGGAGTGTCGCACGCGAGACGGTCGAGCCGGCAACTGAGACAGGTTTTAAGTGAGCAACCGGAGTGATGACGCCAGTGCGACCGACTTGAAAGACGATATCTTCGACAATGGTCGTGACTTGCTCTGCTGGGAATTTGAATGCGATCGTGAATCGTGGCGCTTTCCCCGTATATCCCAGCACTTCCTGATATTTCTTCTCATTCACCTTCACAACCACGCCGTCTATCCAATAGTCTTGTGCACGTCCCTTCCCTTTCCATGCATTCCAGAAATCAATCGCCCCTTCGATTGTCGGTATCGTATCGTGATGTGGATTCACCTTGAATCCAAGCTCACGCAGATATTCAAGTTCTTCCGCTTGGGTAGCAGGAAACTTCTCGGATGTCGCGGCCACGTCATAGATAAACACATCGAGATTTCGGCTTGCGGCGACCGAAGGATCAAGCTGACGAATAGAGCCCGCGGCGACATTGCGGGGATTTGCAAAAAGTGGTTCACCCTTCTTTTCTCGCTCGCGATTCAATCGCTCGAGATTTTTTGCGCTCATCCAGACCTCCCCCTCAACGATGATATCGATAGGGCGCGTGAGAGAGAGCGGTACCGAATCGATCGTACGAATGTTTTGTGTTACATCTTCTCCCACTTCCCCGTCCCCGCGAGTCGCGGCAGTCTTGAGAATCCCTTTTTCGTATTCAAAAACAACTTTGAGACCATCGATTTTAAGTTCACAAAGGTATGTTGGTTGCACGTCATCAAAGCGTGGCCGTAAAAATCTTTTGACTCGGGTATCGAAATCGCGCAATTCTTCCGGAGTAAAGGCGTCGTTAAAAGACCACTGTGCAACTTTATGGCGAACCTTTTTGAATTCGGGAAGCGCCTTCCCGGCTATCCGTTGCGTGGGGGAATCGGGGGCAATAAGTGATGGGTATTCTCGCTCCAGCTTTGATAATTCGTGCTTGAGTGAATCGAGAGCTTGTTGGGAAATCTCTTCTTTATCGTATACATGGTAGAGAACCCGATAGCGGTTAATCGTTTGCTTCAGCTTATCGTAGCGCGTCTGTGCATCCTGAGGGACTTTCGACATCACGCCATGATACCAGAAGGGCCTTAATATTTAAGTTCGACAGATCGCTGCAAAGCTCGTGGTGAGGTAGAAATTGCACTGCAGCTAACACTATAGCCATCGGCGTGAATCACCGTTTTTACGGCTTGCGTCGGCACATCAAATGTTTTAGTGACAAACACTTCAGCACAGTAGCCACCGACGGAAAAAGAAGCATCTGGAAAGAAATTCATCTGAGCTGAAGACTTGGTGTATGGATAGTAAGGTGGAATCTGTGGAGTACCGCTCGTCGTTGTAACATTCATCGATGTGCCATCACATCGCGGGTCCGGATCAACGACAGTGGAGGGCGTTGAGGTCGCATAATACCCAAAGCGAAAATCCCAATAGAGAGCGCATTCGGCAGCCGTGTCTGCTGCATAAAAAGCAAATTGTGAATCACGACCAATACTTGAAAGCGCTAATTGTTTTTGTGCAATCCCGAAGATAGCAGCACCGAGAGCTAGGACGACCGAAGTAACAAGTGCTGCAAGAAGGAGTGTAAATCCTGCCTCCCCCCGCCTTCCTGAAAGGGGACGTGAATGCGAAGAAAATGGTGTGTTCTTTTTCATGGTTATGATTCGCTTACACCGTCATTGATCCAGCGATACATATTCTCGGAAATGTTGAAGGTGCGGATCTTGTATGCGCCGGTTTTCCATGTGATTGTAACGGTCACACGAAACTCATCAGGACCAATGGAGGAGACGCGTACTGTCCGCGTAAAGTGGGTCGCTGCCCAACTTGGATCGTATCCATACAATGTGCCATCGGTCTGGAGTGGTGCACACACGCTGCCCGGATCAAGCGCGCAGCGGGTAATTGCTTGCGCGGGATCGAGTTGCCGAGCGTCGATTCGAAACGGATTATCCGAACCGGAACTGCTGATAGGAATAATGGAGGGATCAAAAATATCAATGGAGGAGCCGCCGAGGCCGAGTGCGATTTGCAGAATCTGAGCATCACGAATACTTCGCATTGCTTCAATCGCTTCCTGAGCAAGATGGTATGCCGTGATCTGGTCGCGGGAGAAGTATGCCGCTGCCAGGCTCTGGGAAGTGAGCGCCATCGGAGCAACAATGGAAACGGTAAGAAGAGAGATCGCGACGAGGGTTTCTATGAGTGTGAACCCCGCAGTAGAGTTTGCCGTTGCGGGGCTTTTGCGCCGCGGCGAGAGACGAAAGCTGTCTCGAATTGTGTCATAAAAAGTTCGCATATTACTTTACATCGTATTGGGCCCGCCTACGGCAAACTTCACTGACCGGGTAAATCCTCTTTTTTTCATATATCCAATGATCTTTGTACTGCCGTTGCCTGAATATGGAACGTCGTACGGGCGGTGGTGCCGAGAGCTCCCGCGCTTCCCTTGATGATTATCACTACCTTGGGTTGAATGGCGTCGCCTGCGGTCGTACCAACGACGTAGAACTTCATGTCATCGATGGTTACTTCTGGGGCAGTAATCGGCGCGGCATCAATCGTCGTGCCGTTTACCGATTTCTTGATCGTGTGCGTCTCCGAATCAAATTCATAAATCCAGGGCGGATCCGATTGAGTGCTGCCGTAGGGTTTGAAAGCAAAAATTGCGCCGCCATCCGAACAGTCTTGCGGATTCGTATAGTCGTGATTGCTGCACGCGCCATTTTCCGCATCAGCCCCATGGTAGATACTGCCCATTCTGGCCGAGCGCACTAAGCCGTCGAGAGCAATGTTGAGGTTGTTGATGACTGATTGCAGTGCCTGTGCTTTGCGATTTGCATTTACGAGTGCGAGAAGAGTGCTTACGGAAACGAGCATAACCACAGAGAAAAGCGCGACAGCGACAATCATCTCAACAAGCGTGAACCCCGCAGTCTGTGTTTTTTTTCTCCTCATACTATTGTTGCGCGCCGCGCCGTACGGTAATTTGTCCGTTCGCCTCCACCACGACACTTGCCGTGTCCCCCCGCGGTGAAGTTAGGATGACGCGCATACCTCCCTGACATGATCCGTTTTGAAGTATGCACGAAACATCTCCGACACTGATCCACGCGTCTGGCTCGGGACGAATAAAGACCACGTCGATTTTTGTGACACCCCCACAATTTTCCTGGCCATTGAGGGGTTTCGTGCACAATCCGGTGATACTGTGCCCGCCCATCATGCTTGTTGTCTGGACCAACTCGCAATTATCCGGTGTCGGATTCACAGGATTCGCGCAATCGTACAAACCATTTGAGGTCAAGGCGTCGGCAAAAAGCGCATAGGTGGTGGGGCTTGAAATATCGAAATGTACTCCATAACCTGCGGTAAATATGCCTGTGCCGAACCTGGCAACCGATATGCCGTAGACTTGCGCTTGGCGGACTGAGAGCGCTACGTCATAGGCAAGATTTTCAAGTTGCACAACACCGCCAAACCTGCCGCTACTTACCAGAACGATTGAGGTGATGACCACCATAATGGCGGTTACAACTAAGAGCTCAATAAGAGTAAATCCCCGAAGATATACGGAAGGTCTACGTGATAGAGAAGAGAGAGCCATATAATAATGCAGCTACATACGAGAAACGGACCAAATGGGATTTCGCTTCTCATTGTAAACCCTCCGCGGAGCTTATCCAGAGAAGCTAGCCCAAAAAAGCGGATAAGATGCGGAAGCGGAATAAGAATGCCGACAGATACGATGGCGCCAATAATGAAGGCAAAAAAGACTGAGATGATCCCGAGAGAGGGACCCAGAAGCCAGCCGATCCCGAGGGCAAGCTTGGCGTCGCCCAAACCCATCCATCGTCCGCGAGAGACAAGCCAGAGAAGAAAAAGCGGAGACGCTGCAAGAGGACCAGCAAAGAGAACTCCGAGGAGCGCAACGCTATCATGGGGGATATTGTTTAATGCAGTCGAGACAAGCGCAAGAGTTGCAAACGAATACACCCATGAATCAGGAATAATAGTGTGACGAAAATCATATACGGTAATTGCAACAAGAAAAGCCGCAATTGCAAGATAGACGAGAACGAGGGGGAGTGCTTCCGGATATGCGCCAGCTGATACGGAGCCTCCGATAAGTACGAACAAAAGAGCTGTCAAAGCTTCGACGAGTGGGTATTGAACGGAGATGCGCGCCCTGCAGTGACGACACGAGCCGCGAAGGATGATCCACGAGAGGACAGGAATCATCTCGGACCATGCGAGCGACTCTCCGCAGGCCATGCAAGAGCTTCTGCCGCCGAGAGAGCGGACACCGTGTCGAATGATAAGCACATTGAGGAAACTCCCTATGATGAGACCAAAGAGCCCAAACGTGAGCGGAATCATTGCCGAAGTATACCCCGCACCACACCTCTCACGCTCTTGTTTGTATGTGTAAGTATCTTGCAAACTTGAGTTGGGTGCGGGGCTGGCAGCACAAAACCGTCAGCCCTGGGCTGACGGTTTTGTGCTGTTCTCGCTAAAAACAATTCCTACGGTTTCACGTCGTAGACAGGATCCGTACCAGCGAAGTCAGTGCCGCCACCTGTGCATGCTGTAGCCGCGGCAGCATCGGCATCAGCCGACAGAGCAGAATGTGTTGTCTGTTCAAGTGTCGCACCAATGTGGTACGAACCACAGGTCGCAACAGAAGATGCGCTCCCCTGAAGTGCTGCGTACGAGTAGGCAGCGCTCGTTTGAGGATCTGTTGGTATTGCAGCGATATAACCACCTGTCACAAGCGAAGCCGTCGTTGACGCGTATTGACCGTTTCCATCATAGAAGAGTTCAAGTGCGAGTTGGAGCTGCTTTACATCCGAAATGCGACGAGCATCACGACCCTTTTGACGTGCGCTGTTAAGAGACGCCAAGACGATCGAAGAAAGAATACCGATGATCGCGATCACGACCAGAAGTTCAATCAGTGTAAAACCTCTCTTATAAGACTTCATCATACATTAAGATTACTTTAGCCATTAAATCGACAATAATATGGAGTCAATTGTATACCCCCCTTCAGACCCCCTTCCGTACCCGTGTGGATAACCCCGTGCGCGAGCGCGCCCGCCTAGGCGGGTCGAGTGTCGGCTGAAAGCCGATGCGAGACGGGTAGCCTCCCCGAGTACGTGCAGGCGAACCCCCCCCCCCCGCGCGTATGAGGGCTTAAAAGCTGGACGCAATGTTGTAGATAGGGAGAAGCACGGAAGCCAAAAGTATGGCAACTCCAAGAGCAAGCACCACAATCATCAGTGGTTCGATGAGTCCGACTAAGGTGTCAACTGCGTTATTGACTTCACGGCGATAAAATCGAGCCATGGTTTCTAGAATTTTCCCCATGTTACCCGTTTCTTCTCCGATCTTGACCATTGCAACAACGATTCCCGGAATCTCCGGATGTTTGCGAAACGCTTCAGAGAGTGGAAGTCCGCCCTTTACATCGGAGGCAGTCTCTGCAAGGATTTTTTGATAGACAGGATCTCCCACGACAGAGCCGGTGATCTCCAAACCACGCAATACCTGGATACCGCTTCGAAGCATGGTCGAGAGGTTGTCCGCTAGACGCGAAAGAAAAATCTTCTTATAAATACCGCCTATTGCGGGGGTTTCGAGGCGTGCTCGTGAGAGCATTTCGCCTCCCGCTTTTGTGCGAGAGAATCGGAAAAGGAAAAACCCTCCTATAACTAATAATATGATGATCAGTAGAATGTACCGTGAAATGAATTGGGACATGCCGATCACGATTTTTGTATAGACCGGTATATCCTGCCCGACCTCGGAGAGCATGTTTGCGAGGTTTGGAATGACGAGCGTCATCATGAGCACCATCACGACAATAAAGGTGAGCATGATGAACGCCGGGTAGACGAGCGCATTGCGGGCTTTTTGGTTGAGCTCGTAGTTGCGATCAAGGTAATCAGCGAGAAAGGCAAACGTTTCATCGAGTTTTCCCGATTCCTCTCCGGCGCGCACCATATTTACATAAAATGCCGAGAAGACTTCCGGGTGCTTGCTCAAGGCGGCGGAAATTGAGCTTCCGCTCTGCAGATCGTTACCGACTGCGGTCAGTTTCTCTCCCAAAGCAGGAGTTCGCGCCTCTGCCGCCAGCAGTCGAAAGGCCCGCAAGGCAGACACCTGCGCTTCGAAGAGCGTTGTCACCTGACGCGAAAGCATCACAACATCCGCGTTGGTGACACGATCGAAAAGAGCGATTCGCTTTCCGAAGAGCGATGAACTCTCTGCGGGGTCAATGCCGGATAGAACGAGTCCGCGTCGCTGCAGGGCAGCAATTGCGATATCCATGTTGACAGCATCAATCGTGCCGTGTCGCTCATTTCCCTGCTCATCCAACGCCGAATATTTAAACAACGCCATACTTAGAGAAGTTTCTGCAGTACATTGGGATTCAATGAATATTGATACGCGCTCTCAGGCGTGATTTCTCCGCGTGCGACCAATTCGGCAAGTGAGCGATTCATATCGATCATCCCTTCAGTAGAACCCGTCTCAATCACTGTATTAAGCTCGTGTGTGCGCTTTTCACGAATCAGGTTCGCAACCGCTTTGTTATTGATGAGAAGTTCATACGCAGGAATGAGGCCGCCTGAAATCCGAGGAATAAGACGTTGCGAGAAAATCCCCGCAAGTGACGAGGCAAGCTGCAGTCGTATTTGATCTTGCTGACCTCCTGGAAAGGTGTCAATGATTCGATCAATGGTTTGTGCGGCGTTGTTGGTGTGCAGAGTTGATAACACAAGATGCCCCGTCTCAGCAGCGGTCACCGCCGCCGCCATTGTTTCCGGTCCGCGCATCTCTCCTACCAAAAGTACATCGACATCTTCACGAAATGCCGAGAGGAGCGCTGAGGCAAAATCTTTTGTATCAATTCCCACTTCGCGCTGATCAACGAGTGATTGTTTCGGCTCAAAGATGTACTCAATAGGATCTTCAATCGTGATGATGTGTTCCATCCGTTCAGTGTTGATCAATTCTATGAGAGCTGCGAGTGTCGTCGTTTTCCCCTGCCCCACGGGCCCTACGACCAAAAAGAATCCTTGCGCCTTTCGAGCAAATGAGAGCAATACATCGGGAAGGTTGAGTTCTTGAATCGTTAAGATCTTCCGTGGAATGAGGCGCAAAGCAATTCCTACTGCTCCGCGTTGGAAAAATGCATTGCCGCGAAAGCGTATAGTATCGGGACTTTCATATGCAAAATCTATCTCCTGTTTTTCAAGAAAAGCTTTTTCCTGTTCGGGTGAAATGAGGGCGCGCAGGAATCCACGAGTGTCTTCAGGTGTGAGGATATCCTCTTTGAGCATCGAAACAAGAGAACCCGCAACACGAATGGTGGGATGTGCGCCCGTCGAGAAATGCAAGTCCGAACCTCCTTCGTGCGCCAAAACGTTTACATATTTTCTGAAAAGTGCTTGATAGTCGTTCATACGAGGTGACAATTGCTCTTTCATTGTATCACGCGGGGTGCGCTCACTGAGCGGCTAGTGTGATTGACTGTGAGCGAGCTCTTCTTCAACGGCAGTGACAACTTCAGAAGGAATCATGCTCGCTTTTATAATATAACGCGCTGCCCCCAATTTGAGTGCCTCTGTCTTTTCTGCTTCATTATCCTGATTTGAGAGAGCAATTTTGAGTGCATTCGGTGCCAATTTTTCACTGGAGAGTGTTCTTAAGAAGGAGAGTCCGTCTAATTCTGGCATCGTAATATCAAAAAGGATCACCGTGGGCTCTAAACCGCTTCGCAGAGTTGTGAGGGCGATTGTACTCGATAAGCATGCTTCAACGACAAATCCTGCGGCGGTAAATTTCGCAATATACATATCCAAGAGAAACTTATCATCATCGAGCAAGAGAACTGTTCCTTTGTGGGATGTATCATTCACCCCGTTAGAGGCCTCTTTATTTTTGTCTTGGTTCATAGGATCTTTTGTTTTCAATACACGAAGCCTCTAACGGGCCTCAACGGACGTGTTTTCAGTTTTAGGCGGGGCTGGGGTTCCTGGCTCCGCTCCTGAATCAATTTCGTTTTTTGTTTCTTTCTCTTCCTCTTCCTCTTCCGCAAGTAATAGCGTACTGAGGGTATTTACTTCGGATAACGGCACATGCTTTTCAAACGCTTTCAGCATAGCATCCTCCTGCATGGTGAGCATTCCCTGTTCGCGCGCAGCCTTCCAGATGCGCGAATCCACGGGATTTTCGAGAATAATTTGCTCAATTGCCGGCGACATTTCCAATACCTCAAAAACGGCCATGCGACCCTTGAGGCCTGTAGGACACGTCGGCGTGCGTGTCGCTTCATACGCTGTATCCGGTATTTTGAAACGATACTGCTCGGGAAGAGTGGAGAGCCGCTCTTCAATGCGTTTTCGTTCGGATGCGCCGATGGAGATTTCTTGTGCGCCTCCGTCCTCACAAAACGTGCGCAAAAGGCGCTGCGCAATTGAAAGAATGAGAACAGGAGGAATGAGATACGGCTCGACACCCATGTCAATGAGGCGGGGTATCACTCCCACCGCGTCATTGGTGTGAATGGTAGAAAGCACCAGGTGACCAGTGAGCGCCGCCTGAATCGCGAGCTTTGCCGTTTCGCCGTCGCGTATTTCACCCACCATGATGACATCCGGGTCTTGGCGCAGCGTTGTGCGTAAGCCGTTGGCAAAGGTATATCCAATTTCGGGATGTACCTGCGATTGAATTACTCCATCAACGTAGTATTCGATTGGGTCCTCAAGAGACACAACGTTTTTGTGCTCGCGATCAACCTCGGTGAGCATTGAGTAGAGTGTTGTCGATTTCCCGGATCCGGTAGGTCCTGATATCAAAACAAGGCCGTGTGGCTGCTTTACTGCATTCCTGAGAAGCGTCAGATTGCGCGGTGTAAGACCGATTCGATCAAGAGGGATAAAACCCTGTTCTCGATCAAGAATACGGATCACCACTTTTTCACCGTTATATGAAGGAAATGTCGAAACGCGGAAGTCGATCTGACGATTATCGATTGTCGCCGAAAAGCGTCCATCTTGCGGTTTGCGCATTTCGTCGAGCCGAATGCTTGCCAAGACCTTTACGCGCGCGACAAGCGCGCGATGAGTGTTGAGGGGAAGAACCACGCTTGTATGCAGATCACCATCCACTCGGTAGCGCACCCGCACGCCGTTGGGTTGTGGCTCGATATGCACATCAGATGCCCTACCCTCGACAGCGTAGCGCAAAATCGTGGAAACAATTTTGATTGTGGGCGCATCTTCATGGATCTTTGCCATTCCTAATCCCTTCCCTTTCCCAATGGAAGGATCTTCAAGATCAAGTGGCGCACTCTCACCAGCTGCGCTCTCGCGACCCTTACCTTTCTCCATTTTCGCTTCGGACTCAAGCTCAGTGACTGCCTGCTCGACTTCACCTCCTAATCCGCGATACATAGCAAGTACCCTGTCAAAATCTTCTTGGGTAATCTGGAAAATCTTAAATGGCATCCCCGAGGTACGCGCAATAAAATTGAGCGCATCTATCCCCTGAATATCCTCGGGATCAAGCATTCCAATTTCAAGCACTCCTTCTGAGGCGCCGATCGGCACCAACCGATAGTGCATCGCCGACTCTTCCGGAATGTACCGCAGAGTCTCGAACGGAATCTTGGTATCCCCAAGGGAGCGAATGGGGACGCCGGCTGCATCTCCTGCATGTGGTGCAACAGTTGTTATTGTTCCCTCTGCCGGCATACCCCGCTAGTACAATTTGGCATCGTTTCTGCCGCTTGTTATTTTTGTTTTCATACGAAAATTACGGATATCGAGGTTGATCCGACTCCCATGATCATAACCGCAACCAAGGCAATGCCAAATTGTGCTGCTGGGCATAGCATTTAGAGGGGTTTAAAAATTTGAGCTGCCTTGGTACTGCTCGCGGACGCTGAAGATGGCAGTGAGAGTGGCGCAAAAGGATTCTCGCGACCAACGGGCTCTTCAACAATCTCCGTAGAAAAATCCCTGAGACTCATGAATATGGGATCGGTTAGGATTGTTCCGTCAAGTTTGACCGCACGAAGTGTAAGCAATGTTGCGATGAGTCCCTGCTCTGCGGGATTAGCGAGAGATGCAACGGGGGTCGAAACCAAATCTGAGGATGAGGAAGGCGAGGATGACAATCCATACCATGTGCCGCCTGCAATAAGAAGAGCGATGACTATCAATATCCACTTGCGATGTAAAATTCCTTGCATCATATTATTTAAGCCAATACGTCCGGAGGGTAATCTTGTAACTGTATTGCGGCTCGGCGCCCTTGACCGAGGATGATGTAACTCCGGATTCGGGAGCAATAGAAAGAGACACCAAGTCCACAATGCGCAGACTTGACTCCAGATCTCTCAAAAAATCAACAAAATTCTTGTAGGTAGCCCGCGTCCCGAATGTAAGGGTCAAAGAATCATATTTTTGATTTGATGCGCCGATTGCACCCACGACAGTCTGACTTTTTGTATCGACGCTTGCCGAGCTTGAGACATCGACATTTTGAAGTGCGAGACCGAAGCGTCCGGCGAGATTGTCTAAATCGAGAATGAGACGAACGTTGTCGACGTGGTCAGGCAACAATTTATGTAAGCGATTCAACTCTTCGGGCTTGAACGCATTGAATCGCGAAAGAAGCTCTTGCTTGATTTTTTGCAGTTCAGCGGCCTTATTGAGTGCAGCATCATACTGTGCAATCTGCGCCCGCGTCTCTTGTACCGTGTCGTACGCAGGTTTTGTATACCAGAAAAACACACCTCCCGCGAGAGAGACTGCAATCATTGTAATGATGAGCCGTATCATAATTAGTTTTGAGGAGCCTTCGCTCCAGCAGGCGCATCAAATGGTGAAAGATTGGCTGGTGCCTCAGGGTTCTCGAGGGGGAGCACTTGATCTTGTGTAGCCCCTTCGAGGGGGGTCGTGACGAGTGTTCCATAGTTAATCGAGAGAGGATTCAGCACTGCCGAGAGATTGAAATGAACACCGTCGGATTGGCGAGCAATACTGGAGAAAATGGGACTTGCAATGACTCCGTTCTTGCTAAACAAATCTGCTTGGAGGGCAATCGAGTTTACACTTTGTGCAATACCTGCCATCTTGATCGTCATGTGCTGCGGATCGGGTGATTGAAAATCAAGCGATTGAAAGGAGATTGTCTCTAAGGTTGCTTTCTCCAGTGCAGAGAAAAAGGCGGTGGGCGCAACGTGAGATCCCAAAATGCGGTCTGCTGCATGCATCCTGTCATCCAGGCGGGTGAGTTCCTGAATTAAAGAGGGCTGGAAGGCGGCTTTTGCACGCTCAAGTTGAGATAATTTGGAGGCACTCTCAGCTGCAAGAAATTGTTGGTACAAAAAGACTCCGCCCGCGAGAGCGGCCGAGGCAACAAAAAGCACGATCGCACACAGAAGGAGCAGGTCACTCAACCCAGCGCTTCTTCTGCGCGAGACAGGAGTAACGACTCCCGTGTCATGGGGTATAAACGAAGGTGGTACGCTTGTTTCAGCCATGTTAGAGATTCTTAGCGAGTAGAACGAGCTTAGAAGCTCTTACACCCAGCACCAATTTTGAGTGCCAGAACGGTATGCCAACTATTGCTATTTTTGACTGAACGCGATAGTTTTTCATATTTTCAAAAGTTTCAAAATTGGTGCTGGGTCAAGCAAATTATATTCGCTACGCTCATTAATTTGACTTGAGTTTGCGGAGTGCGACTCCCACCGCAACTGCAAAACCCGGACCAATGTCGCGCAATACCTTTTCAAGAAACGCCGGCGCTTCAGCGTGCACAAAAGGGTTCGCTATTTCTACCTCAACCGAAAGCGAGCTGTGTGCCACCTCACTCAATCCCAGAAGCGACGCCCCGCCACCCGCAAGGATCACGCGCGATACATTTTTATTGTATCGTTGTCCGTAGCTCAATAGTACCCGATTCACTTCGGAAAACACACGCGTTAGTGTTGATAACAAAGAGGTTTTGATTTTGTCGTTCTCTTCGGGACTATACGCAGTCGACGTCACGAGGCCATGTTCACGCTTGATGCGTTCGGCTTTCTCAAAATCCCAACTTAAAGAACGCGCAAGGTTCTCGGTCATGTGTTGCCCCCCGATCGAGAGAAGATGTGAAAGACGCACAATTCCCCGCTCAACGATATAGATTTTCGTCGTCGCGGCACCCAAATCAACGATTAAGACGGGGGCGATGCCATGCCCGGCCGAAGAGCGGATCGCGCTAAAAATCTCTATTTCGTGAAAATTGATCGTGACACCTGCGTTTGCCGCAATGATTTGATAATTCTGGAGTACATCGTTGTGGATTGCGACGAGAAGCACTTCCTGTCCCTTTGCCTGCAGGGGTGTTTCTTTCTCCACTCGATCAAAGGCGCTCTGCTCTCCTTCCTCGCGCGGGATCACAAACCAATCAAGTGTCACTTCATTCACCGGAATAGGAATATACTTGCGCGCCTCAATGGGGATCATGCGCTTGAGCTGCTCCGGCTGGACATTGGGCAAATCCAAGACCGAGACGAGACTCGAAGAAAACGGAATGGAAAGCCCACCCGAGGTCGCTGTCACATTGGCCTCGCGCATAACTTCAAGGAGTGCTTCCGCGGTCTTTTCGGGCGAGATTTTCACTGCTTTTCCTATCGGCTGTCCGCCAAACGGGCCGAGGGCTATTTCACCATATGTCTCAAGAACCGCTGCCCCGCGGGAAGGGCGTAGTTGCACGATCTTGGCGCTCGAGGCACCAATATCAATTCCCAAGACACTCTCTCCTCCCCCCTTCACACCTTGACCTAAGAGAGAGGAAAATTTTTGTACCAGACCATCGAGCGAAAACGCCATTCTGAAATTATACCATGCCCATGAACTAACTTCGGCATTTTTGTGCGAATATATTCCCTCAAATCGCTCCGTTTTCTCGAATAAAGAGAAAAGGTGTCGACTGAACGTGTGGCGCGAAGGGAGCAATGCCAAAGTTTAGTGCGGGGTCACGTGATTTTGTTTATCTTCCCGACAAGTCTGCGCGCATTCCCGTGTGAGAGCATGCCGAGATATGAGTTGATGACATTTTCATTGTCGTAATCTTCCATGCGTTTAAGCATTCTTCGTTTTGTAGCCGTCCGCAGGACTCGATGATCGGGAAAATGAACCCAGCCGAGAAAATCAACGCCGGATGCAAGTGTCTTAAGGAATAGTTTATTGGGGTGCAATTCGAGCTTCAGCCGCTCCCGTAAGAACATAGCGATATATCGCCCTATTGATGTGAGTCGTTTCCTGTCATGCGAGAGAATCACGAAATCGTCGGCGTAACGGACATAGTATTTCGCTTTCAGTTTGTGCTTTACGAATTGATCGAACTCGTTCATGTAGATGTTGACGAGAAGTTGGCTTGTGAGATTGCCGAGTGGCAGTCCAACACGCGATGCGGCAAGGCCCGGCCTTGCCGTAGTTGAGAAGCTAGTGACGACTTGTCCGATGAGCCAACGTACATCTTGATCGGGAATATATCGTTCAATAATTCCCAGTAGGATGGACTGATCAATCGAGGCGAAGAACTTGCGAATATCGCACTTGAGGACCCAGCACGTACGCGTGTGGTTCTTAGAGACTTTGTACGCAAATGAGCGAAAGCGATTCATCGCGCGGTGTGTACCTTTACCTTTCCTGCAAGAATACGAATCGGAAATAAAGGTACGGTCGAAGAACGGGTAGAGTTGTCGGTACAACGCGTGGTGAACGAGGCGATCGCGTACTGTTGCTTTGTGGATGTCGCGCGGCTTTGGATCGCTGATCTTAAACGCCTGGTAGCCGCCGTGGCAGTATGATCCTTCTTGCAAGTCCCGATGGAGTGCAAGAATGCTATCCATCAATCGGTATTGGAATTTCTGTACGTCTTTCTTCTTCCGCTTTCCTCTCACGAACTCCTTCCACGCACCGAGCACATTCTCGACGGAGATGATATCGTCGTAGGTATGAGCGAACAAAATCCTAGAATGCCCCCCACCGACGCATTTTGCCTGTTATCGAACATACAGTGACAGTATACAAACTCTGGCACGGCTTCCGGAACGACTTCCCCAAAAGCTCGCGATATACGCTTGGCGATAAGATAGACATGACGTTCATCCTTATACTCGAATACCTTTTCATCGCGAGTTATCAGAGCAGGCACGAAAAATTGCCTACGATAACCGCCGCGCTCAAGAAAACTGACTTGTTGAAGTTTCTACTCCGTATTGCTTGGGAGCTTTGCGCGATCGATACTAAGAAGTACACCCTTCTATCGGAAAGGCTCGACGAGCTCGGTCGCATGATAGGTGGCTGGAAGAAAGGCCTCGAAACGAAAACTCCCGCACGGTAAGTGCGGGAGAAACTTGGGAGTTTCGGGAGACAGGACGCGATTGCCAGCGTTCCACCTGTTGTCGTCGCGATTCCACGTGTTGACGTTCCACTTCCGGTTGTCGGCGTTCCAGTTGACGTTGACGACGCAGGAGCCCTCTCGTATCCGCAGCCATCCGTGCCACCCTCCGTCGAATACTCTCCGGAGTGAACCTGACGTGGGGTCTCGAAGCCCACCGATTGCGGATACCAACTGACCAATGTTTTTTGTTGAAAGCGAAGCACGCGCGCGCCTTCAAGCCGTAGCCAAAAGAATTCCGGCACGCTTCGTTCCAAAATCTCCACGCGGAAGCCGTAACCGCCGCAGTGCCGGAAATTTCTTCTCTATTGTATCAAAAAAAGAATCCTCGGCCCAAGTGACACAGTGTCAAAGGGACCGAAGATTCCGTCCCGCCTCCGGCGGGACAAAGTGAGCGAGGGGTCAGTTGGCGGGAGACAGGACGCGAACGCCAGCGCCCCACCTGCTGTCGTCGCGATTCCACGTGATGACGTTCCACTCCCGGCGGACGGCGCCCCAGTCGACGTTGACGACGCAGGAAGACGTGTAGAAGAGATTGGCATAGCCCCGATTGTCGAGGTCGCCTTCCTCGCCGCGCGGCTGCTTGGCGATGAGGCCCGCGATGACGGCGCAGACCTGCGACTCACCGAAGAGGTGGTTCTTGGGCAACGCGTCCTCGATCTCCTCGTCCGTCGCGCCGCCCTCCTGCCCGATCTCGGCGATGTCGACCTTGAAGGTCGTACCTGCCGGAGTCGGCTTCGCCTCGGCGACGATGCGGCTCCGATAGTCGCCGTAGACCCAGAGGCCCTCGCGGGTCCGGTGGTAGGAGTCGGGGTCGTGCGGCCCGTCGAGTACGACGGTCGCCGTGCCGATGCGGCGCAACACGAGCATGCTCGTGATGGCCTTCTCGAGAGCGCCCTCGATACGGCCGGCAAACACTTCACCCTTGCCCTCGAGCGCCTTGAGGGTGCTCTTGGGCTCGAAACGCTTCGCCACCTTCGGCAGCGCCGTGGCGATGCCGATATTGACGATGTTCTGCAGCTTGCCGAGCTGCCCGGTCGAGAAGGGAGTGCCACTCATGTGGGAGTTCCTTCTGTTGCGCTGCTGGCTCTCCGGCTCATCCGGAGTTTGCCACAGCGGGAAAGAGCCTGATCTCAAGCTCCTTTGCGCTGCGGCAATACTTTTTTCTCAAAGAACAAGGAACGAGACTATACTATCCTTTTTCAATCAAGTCAATCTTTGCCGCGATAATGAAATCGTTTTCGGAAAGGCCCTTGATGGCGTGGGTCGAAAGCTCTACGCCGACTCTTCCCCATCCGATCAAGAGGTCAGGATGATGTCCTTCCGATTCTGCAATGTCTCCTATCTTATTTGCGAACATCATTGCATCTTTAAAATTTTTGAATTTGAACTGCTTGGAGATGTTTTTGCTATCTGGAGAAAGTATCCAGTCTTTCACATGGCTGAACATTGCTTCTGCCTCCATAGAAGTCATGGGCTGTGCCCCACCTTCGCATGCAACACACCTTTTCTGCGCCAAATCCACCCCGTTAGAAGCCATAAGATATTAAAAGTTTTTCAATAATGCCGACCGAGGCACAATTCTCGAAGCTTCTAACGGGGTCCATACCACTACTCTACCATGACGGCTAAAATCAGGAATTCTCGACTATTTGAGAGATATGCGTACAATTCTCCCCGATGTATAAAACGGTCGCCATAATACGATACGCCTGTGAATCTGTTCTGGATGCGGTCTTGCCCCTTCATGAGCGGAGCGCGCGCACGAAGGCCCGCACCGTGCGGGATATTCCTCTCACCCCCACCGTGCATGAGCTTTTGGGAACGAGCATCACAACGCTTATGGATTACCGAGACACAGCGGTACAAGATCTCATTCGTGCCCTGAAATACGATCGTTCGGCTCATGCGGCCGAGCTTGGCGCCCAGCTCCTTGGAGATTATTTAACGGAAGAGATCGCATCGCATCGGGCTTTCGGTAAGCATAAAATCCTTATTGCTCCGGTGCCACTGCATGCATCGCGTGCGCGTGAACGTGGTTTTAATCAAATAGAACTCGTTCTTCGGGCATTGCCGCCAGAATTCCGTGACGGTACGCGTGCGACCTATGCGCCTCAGGCGCTCACGCGCACGCGAGATACCAAACCGCAAACTCGCCTTCCCCGTTCAGAGCGATTAAGTAATGTCGCGGGAGCATTTGTTGCGCCAAATGCCGCACTCGTCAACAAAACTCATGTATTTCTTATCGATGACGTGACAACGACAGGCGCAACACTTGCGAACGCGGCGACGCCACTCCGCCGTGCTGGAGCAGAAGTTACACTCCTCGCCCTCGCACGTGCATAGGTAGTCGCTCAGGCGCCGTGACGTTCGTCTCTCGATACGTATCCATGTAGCCCTTGTACCAGCTGTATTCGCCTCCGAGCAAACGCGCGAGGAGTTCGAGGGCGAGACCCGCGGTCTTTGCGTCTTTATCTTTTTTAGGCACCATTTCAACGATATCGAGTCCTGCGACACGGCAGACCTTTCCGATATATTGCGCGATCGCCACAATTTCTCGCCTTGTGAGCCCGTCAGGAGAATCAAGCCCCACCCCGGGAGCGTATGCGGCGTCAATTGCGTCCATGTCGAGAGAGATCCACACGGCATCCACTTTGTGTGCGAGCCGATCGATCGCTGCGAGGGCGGGTGCGAGCCCATGTCTCGCAATATCGAAGACCGTCGTGCATGAAATCGATCGCTTTTGCAAAAATTCTATTTCTGCCTCATCGATATCTTTGAGGCCAAGGAAAACGAAGTCCTCCGGAGCAACGTGTCGCTTTGCGATCTTCGTGAGGATCTCATGTCCCACTCCCATTACGGCGGCGGTCACCATCCCGTGGACGTTACCCGAGATCGTCGTTTCATCGGTATTGCAGTCGGGATGTGCATCGATATAGATCACTCCCAAAGATTGATGGGCCGCGGCAGCGCCCGCGATCGTGCCCATCGAAATCGAATGGTCCCCGCCAAGCGCGATTACCGTATCCCCTCTTTTTAACGCCTTTTCGGTAGCAATCGCAACACGCTTCGCAACGGCCGCAATCTCTTCCGCGTATTTCATTCGTCCTGCGCTCGCTATCTGCTTCACCTGCGGAACTGAAATTGTCTTCGCCTGAGAAATCTCGCGCCCTAAAGAAGCGAGGACTTTTTCTAGCCCCTGATCGAAAAGATATTTTGGGGCTTCTGCTAATCCGCGCTCGTCAGAGCCGATCTCAAGAGGAACCGAGAGAAGAGTGACTGGGTCACGAGAGGTTGATCGTTTGTAAAAAGAAAGCGAATCTCGTTCCATCCCGTTAGAAGTAGGAAGCTTGCCCCGTTAGAAGCTTCGCTTCTAACGGGGCTTGCGCTTCCATCTCCGCTATCGAGGCCAGTAATTTTCTGATGAACATATCTGTATTACGGTTTCCCTATACGTATGAACTTCCGTGACTTCTAACGGGATTCCATT
>CAZFMA010000026.1:0-13181 GCA_964520015.1 uncultured Candidatus Saccharibacteria bacterium | reverse complement strand
AGCTACCTTTTCTACAGACTCACCGCGGATTTCTGCAATACGAGAGACGACGAACGGGATGTACGAGGATTCGTTGCGCTTACCTCGATGAGGTACTGGCGTAATGTACGGGGCATCTGTCTCAGAGAGAAGCATATCGAGTGGCGTATTCCGAATGACCTCATCATAATCATGGGTAAAGGTGAGAACGCCAGTGAATGAGAGGGTAAATCCAAAATCAATGAATTTCCTTGCTGTTTCCCAATCGCCCGCAAAGAAATGCACATCCCCTTTCACCTTGGCATGTGCTTTTAATACTTCTAACGCGTCATCATATGCGTTACGGATATGGAGCATCAATGGCTTCTTAAGAGTATTCGCAAGTTCGATCTGCTGGATAAAATTCTTGACCTGAACGTCTTTGGTGTTCTCTTCAAGACGATAGTAATCCAACCCACACTCGCCTATTGCGATGACACGTGGAGATTGCCCCAGCTTTTCGTAGACCGACATATCAAACTGCTCACCGCGGGAAGTGAATTCTTTTCCGCCTTTCCCCAGTTCTTTCTCATCGTGATAGGACTTTGAAGTGTGGATCGGGTGCAATCCAATAGTGGCAAAAATATGGTCGTACTTTTCGGCGAGTTCCACCCCAGAGCGTGAAGTATTGAGCTGCGTCCCCACAACATTCATCACTACCCCTGCGTCTTTTGCGCGCTGTATCGTCTCTTTACGGTCACTCTCGTACGCAACGAACTGAACGTGCGTATGTGCATCAAAATATTTCATGTCTACTCTTTACGCGGGAAAAGATTCTCCGGCTTTTTGTTTGAGCAAAGAGCTTTCTCAATTGTGTCCGCCGTGGCAGGCATAACTGGGCGAAGGAGTTCAGCTAGAAAATAAAGATCTTGGACAAACTCAGTAATGAGCACTTGGGCCGCTTGTAAATCCGTCTTCACAAGTTTAAATGGCTCTTTTTGGGTTATTCTGTTATCAACTCTCTGAATGTAGTCCCACACCGAAAACATATACGTATTAAATTCGAAATTGTTCAAGTACCCCGCAAATGGACCGGGAATGAGTCCTTTTATGTATGCAGAAGCAACTGACTCTGTGAGATGCGTTTGCGCAAGTTGCATGATCCGCGCTACGAGGTTTCCAATGCCATTCGCTAGATCTGCATTGTAAGACTCTTTGAATTTTTCCATCGTTACATCCGAATCATCGAAGGGATGGACGTGGCGCGCGAGAAAATAGCGTAGGGCATCGGCGCCGTACTCATTAATTATCGCTATTGGATCAATGACATTCCCAATACTCTTGGACATTTTTTGTCCGCCGCTTGTGATAAAACCGTGGTAGAGAACTTGCTTTGTAGCTGGTAGCCCGGCAGACATAAGCATTGCTTGCCACATAATGGATTGGAATCGCACTTGGTCTTTCCCCGCGAGCTGCAGCGTCTCTCCTCCTTCCCAATACTTTTTGAAATTACCGTCAGCGTCATCAGGCCATCCGAGCGTCGAAATATAGCTTGTGAGCGCGTCGAACCACACGTACGTCACCTGCGTATCATCCCCCGGTACCGGCACTCCCCATGGCATTTTTTCTTTTACACGAGAAATGCTGAAATCTTCGAGTCCGCGCTCCACGAATTGGATCGCTTCCTGCCTGCGCCATTCCGGCACAATGACACGCTGCTGATTCAGATACGCAAGAAGTTTCTTCTCATAATTTTTCAATTTGAAGAAATAATTTTTCTCTTCTATCTCGATCAGATCCATCGTCGGATGATTCGGGCATTTACCGTTCACGAGGTCGCTTTCCTTCATAAACGCTTCGTCGCCGACACAGTAGAGACCTTTGTAGTTCCGTAGTTCTATATCGCCGCCCTTCTCACATCGACGCCAGAGTTCCTGCGCCGCAGCTTTGTGATGCGCGTCTGTGGTGCGGATAACGTGCAGCTCCGGAGATAAGCCGAGCGCAGGAGCGAGTTTTTGGAACTTTTCGGCATATTCATTTACGTAGGTTTGCGGGTCTTTCCCTTCTTCCTGGGCTTTGCGAAAGATCTTGAGTCCATGCTCATCGGTGCCGGTATTGAAAAAGACGTCGTCTCCGGAGAGGGCCCGGTAGCGTGCGGTGATGTCCGCCTGCACCATCTCAAGTGCGAAACCAATATGAGGATCGGCGTTCACGTACGGCAGCGTCGTCGTGAGGTAAAAAGCTTTAGCCATATTTAACTCTCAGCAAAATGTTTTCGAAGGCGACCGCTTTGGATGTCGCGCGCAAGTTCTTGGATGGTGGCAGCCACGGGAACCGATAGAATGATGCCGAGAAATCCCGCGAGTTCGGCACCGATGATAAGCGCAAGGATTACGAGAAGCGGGGGCACACCCACGACTCTTGTTACAACCAACGGGTAGATGAGATGATTTTCAAATTGTTGGATAATCACATAGAGTGCGATGACAAGCATGCCGATGGCAAAACCACCGTCTGCCAGACCTATAAGAATTGCGGGTACCGCGGCGAGGACAGGCCCAAAAACCGGGATAATCTCAAAGAGAGCCGCAATGACTGCGAGAAGAAGCGCGTGCTCCACGCCAATGATCGTAAGGCCGAGATACACCAAAATACCCACAATGAGGGCGAGAATGAGTTGACCCTGCATCCAGAGGCCGATTTTGTGCTGCGAACGTCGCCACAAATCAAGGACATAGCTTTGATGTTTCTTAGGAGCGATGAGGCGCAGAAAGTCGTCTACGCCAGTTTCAAGTACGGCAAAGTAGAAAGAGAATACAACGATAAGGACAAAGGAAAAGACGCCGCCGAAAATTCGAGCAAAGGCGCTAAACGCATTGCCCATGGTTCCATTGATGTCGAGTGTATTTCGAATATTCGCCATTATGTCGTTCGCAGAAGCCGCTGTCGGGGCAGGCACACCGAGGATGTTGGCGTAGGCATCAAATGCGCCGCTTCGTCCAAACGCTTCCAGATACGCAGGAAGAGCAGTAATAAACGCCGCAAAATCTTCGAGCACCGAGGGAAAGAAGAAATAAAACAGGGTGAAGAATCCGCTGAAAAGGACGAGGTAAATGATGATAACCGCGAGAATGCGTGGGATCTTCCTGCGCATCAAGGCGACCACTCCTGGCTCAATGGCTGAAGCAATAACAATTGCTGCTACGACGTCGAGCACAATGTTACGCAACGTAAAAACGAGCCACGCACCAACCAAAATTAGAACGACTTTCAAGACTGTGCCCGCCGTGATGGAAATGTGTAAGGGTCGGTCTTCCATTTCGCCATCGTACCACAAGATAAAAGACCCCTCTCGTCTTCAGGAAATGCGCGACAAGATATCCTGTACGTTGATCCTCTCCTGCTCTCCCGTATCGCGATTGCGAAGAGTTACGGTATCTTTGAGATCGGGATTTTCTCCGAGCGTATCGAAGTCGATAGTGATGCAATATGGTGTGCCAATTTCATCTTGCCTTCTGTATCGCTTCCCGATATTACCATTGTCATCCCACATGATTTGCGGGATCTGCTTTTTAAGGAGCATGTAGATTTCCCGGGCTTTTGCCACCAACTCCGGCTTATTCTTAAGGAGTGGGAACACTGCCGCCTTTATCGGCGCAACGTCTTTATTGAATTTGAGATATGTGCGTACCTCTCCTCCGAGCTCGTCTTCTGTATATGCAGATGCGAGAACTGCAAGAATCGTTCGATCCACGCCAAAAGAAGGCTCGATGACATGGGGTGTAATGGGCTCCTCCCCTTCTTTATCAATCATCTTTAAGGAAACTCCCGAAGCCTTCGAGTGTGCTCCCAGATCAAAGTCCGTACGATATGCGAGACCACAGAGCTCTTTGCGTCCAAACGGAAAATCAAACTCAAAATCTATCGTGCGCTTGCTGTAGTGGGCACGATCTCCGTCAGCGACCTCAAGTTCGTGTATCGATTCCCGTGGAATTCCTATTGCATCTGTAAATTGCACAACGCCTTGGCGCCACTCCTCAAAACCTGCCTCCCACTCACTGGGGCGTACAAAATACTCGATTTCCATCTGCTCCATCTCCCGCACGCGAAAAATAAAATCCCGAGGTGCAATCTCATTCCGAAATGCTTTGCCGATCTGCGCGATGCCGAAAGGAAGCTTGGGATGGAATGAGTCGATAATATTTTTAAAGTTCACAAAAATTCCTCCCGCTGTTTCGGGACGAAGGTAGGAAATCGATGATTCATCTTCCATAGCACCCACATGGGTCTTAAACATCATGTTAAATTGCCTGACCTCACCAAAGGCACCGCCACACTCAGGACATTTCCCTGCCTTGCCGGCAGGCAGGTCTCCTACTTGATCGGCGCGAAATCTTCGCTTGCATTTTTTACACTCCACAAGCGGATCGGAAAATCCACTTACATGTCCGGATGCTTCCCAGGCTTTGGGATTCATAAGAATTGCCGCGTCGAGTCCGCATATGTCGTCGCGATCTTGCACAAACATCCTCCACCACAGTTGCTTGATGTTATTTTTCAATTCAACCCCGAGAGGTCCGTAATCCCACGTTCCCGAAAGCCCTCCGTAGATCTCGCTTCCCGGATAGATAAACCCTCGGCGTTTGGCCAAGGAAACTATTTTCTCCATTACGATATCGCTCATACGGCCGTCACTTTACCACAGTGGCATTCGTTGTGCTGAAGCCTGGGTCAGTAGGCGGCGTGGGTGCGTCTTTCGATGTCTTCGCAACCTGAAGGAGGTTCGTTGTCACGTCGGAATTTGCTTTGAGTGTAGTGCGCGGAATACCCGTACCTGAATTACTTCCACTCGTCGCATCGGCTTTCGACGGATCAATCCCCGAGAGTTCGATACCGGTGAGAAGTGCGGGTTGTTGACCGATTTGGCTTGTCGATGGCGTAAAGCCGATTGCAATTGCTGCTTGACGGGGCGTCGTTCCATTCAATCCCACGCCAGGCGCTATGGCCCCGATATTCCACGACACTGTGCCATCATTCTGATTGAATGAGATTGATTCTGAAGAAGGGCTGTAAATTCCGATCCAGCGCACATACGGCGGTAGGTGCGCGATAACTTTCGCTTCGGAGATTGCATTTGTGGTATTCGTGACGGTAAAGATAATCGCGTAAGTTGTCTCCGTCCCCGCTTTGGGCGGCATGGGTCCGACGCTTCCAAATGGATTGGCGTAATACAAGCCTTGTGCGGTCAAGTAGAACTCGCTTGCGAGGGCAATTTTCGCACTCGCACTCGACTGCAGGTTCTCAGGCACACCACTCTCCGATACGCGTTTTCCCGCAGCATTAATCGAAATATTAAGCTGGGGATTCACTAAGCCACCGAGTTCTTGGCTTCCCGGCATTTGAAATGAGAATTCGACTTTCCCGCTATCGCCCGGTGGAAGAGAAGCAAGCGCCCCCTTGCTCGTTGTCTTATCCCACAACATAATGTTGTCGTTTGATCGATAGAAGCCGTCGTTTGAACGCACTGTCGT
Source organism: uncultured Candidatus Saccharibacteria bacterium (assembly GCA_964520015.1). GTDB lineage: Bacteria > Patescibacteriota > Minisyncoccia > Phycocordibacterales > UBA2100 > UBA10103. The sequence continues at coordinate 7,692 of CAZFMA010000026.1, read as the reverse complement.
GCCGTCAATGACCAATCCTGAAAGCTTTGCAACAATCACTGCATCTGTTATCGCAGTTGGGAGATTATTTTTCCAACCAATCGATACAGTTACTTTCTGGTCAGGGGAGACCGTAACAGTGGATCCCGCCGTACCGTTTACAGAAATTGCGAGGCCCAAAAATGATTCTGAGATCGATATGGGATATACATGCTCCGCAAGCGTGGTCTCGATCGTACTCGATGCTGTATTGCTTCGCGTGCCTGCGGTAAAGCGAAAGATGCGATCATCGCCTGCCTCTCCGCCGAGCGACCCTCGAATTGTGATGGTACGTCGCTGACCGGGCGACAAATCCCCGATTTGCCAGAGACCAGATTGCGAAGAAGAAACGCTGCTTGGTGCAGGGGAGGCGGAAGAAAATTTAAATCCGAAGGGGTATTGGGCGCTGACAAGTACGTCTTTGACCGGAGCATTCGTATTCGAAGCGACTGAGATCGTCATCTCGACCGGTTGCCCAGCAATAGTCTCTTTGTTGCCTTCTGCGGTGAGTGAAAGCGGAGACGAGCTAAAGACGATACCGTAGTCGGTGGAGGTCACAAAAATCGCACTCGATCCTTGAATCCGGTATTCAAGCTCCACTTTGACCGTAGCATGATCCCCCTCGTGACCGGAAAGTATCGCAGAGATTGTCCCTTGCCGAGTTCCCCCCGTTTCAATTGATCCGAGAGGAATGCGCTGGCTCGGTAAATCGGTTGCAAAATCTGTGGGCGATCGTGTACCTTGTGGATAGGTCACTATGAGGTCGGCAAGTTGAAGAGCTACTTTGTTTCTGTTGACGACAACAATCTGAAATTCACTCCGTGTACCTCCTTCGATTTGGGGGGGACCGGAAACAGAAATAGTAATATTGCCTGATGAAGCAGCGAAGCTCCCTGCGCCAAAGAGAAAATAGTATGCAAAAAAAGATATGGCGCCGATAAAAAAGACGATAGCTCCGCCCAAAAGCCACCAGAGCGCCGTGCGCGCAAACCCAATGGTTCGAGGAGCTACGGTCGTGCCTTTGACCTGTTTTTCCGGTTCAACAAAATTCTCCCCGACGATTCCATCGACTTGTCCGAGAGGTCGACGCTCGCGCTCTTTAAGCTTGTCGGCGAGCGAGCGCGAATACATTGCACGCCGCAGTCGCTCTACTTTTTCTTTCTCATGCTCCGAGAGGTCCATCTCTCAATAATATCACGCCAACCTTAGCTTTTTACAGCTGCAGTCGATAGACATTCGTCTCTCGCTGTTCGAATCCGAGTTTCTGATAGAGTTTGTTAGCAGAAATTCGGTCGGACCTACTTGATAGAGTCACGACGGAGACGCCTCGTATACGAGCGCGTTCGATCAATTTTTTGCTGAGTTGCTCTCCGAGACCCTTTCCCCGCTGATTCTCGTCAACAACGATATCTTCTAATTGACCCCGTTCACCCTCGGGAATACGGATAATGGCTAACGTTGCCATTCCGATAATGCGATGGGCTTCTCTTACCACCCACAATTCAATATTGGGATCAGTAACAATTTTTTCGAGAAGTGTCATCGGACACGGTCGCAACCTTTCGGACAATTGTTTTATCAAAAAATTAATCGCTGCGAGGTCTTGTTCAGTTGCTGAGGTCAACTGCTCGAAGGTTGCCATGTTGTGAGAATACCTTACAGATGCGTTTCTGCAATCGCCTTATTGATCGAGGAAAGGAGCTTATCCTTCATAGTCTCTGCTTCGAGTAGCGCTTCTCCCGTGTACGCCGTGTGGGTGAAAAGCGCGGTTCCTGCCTGCCGCGCCCGCCCAGCTTTAATTTCTCGTCTAATCCACTTTCGGCCAAACCCCGTTTTCAGCCAGTGTTCCCTCGCAAGAGCTTCTTCTCTCGTGTCATACCCTTCAAGATGAACGATTCCGACTGGTTTAAAACCTTTTGTATATTGTGAACCGATACCCTGTACGTGTTCTTTCCATCTTTTATTAAGGTCCTGGGTTTGGCCGATATATAGAGCGTCATTTTCGCATCGCAAAACGTAGACCGTGAATTTTCCCGGGCGCGGCGCAGGCAGGGAGAGAGCTTCTGTGGAGATATAGCCGAGTGTGTAGAGTATGCGCGCTACGCACACGATCTCTATCGTTCCAAATGCATCACACTTCTCCTGCATAAGGGCGTCATGCGCTTCCGCGAGTGCTGCAAAAAGGTAGGGGTTCGCTTCTTCTCCTTGCACAAGACGCGACACTAATTCTGATATGCGCGCGAATGCGGCTATCCCCTTTCTATCGCCCTTCGCATTTTTGACCGCAGACGCCCCAGCCAATCGCCACCCACGTTTCCCTCGCACCAACGCCGCGTTCGCGCGTGCGTAATTCTGCAGCGCGTAGCGCATGCGAGATGTTTCTTTGCGGATGGCAGTGGCACGCGCTCGCACGAGACCAAATTCATGCGTGAAAAGAATAAATATGCGGTCGTTCTCACCGCTCTCGCGACTCCCAAGAACTAATGCGTCTGTTTGATATTTTTGATACATTATTCGAATTCTACCTTGGTATTGGTTGCTTTTTCTATCTGTGCGACGTTTTTCTTAACGACAACAGCTTCAGCACCCTTGTAGCGATAGGTCGCCGGCTCCCCCGGTTTCAAATTCTGTTCTTTTCTGAAGGCCTGTATTTCTCTGATCGTATCCCGTACCAATCCTTCTTCTTTTAATTCGGCTGTGATGTTCGTGTCGAGCGCGAAGACCTCGCCAAAGACCGCACTCTTCACATTTACTTCGTCCCTGATAATGGGAAGAAATTCTTCGGGAAGTTTTGCGGAAGACGGGATCGTGAGCTTCGCAAGCGGCTGACGCACTTTGATCTTCGCATTATCACGCGCCTCAAGAGCTTGGGAGACGACAAGCCGAGTCGCAAACATATCCACGAGAACGTTTTCTGCGTCGAATGAAAGCTTCGGCATGAGGGGCCACGTAGCGAGGTGAACGCTCTCTTCGTCTTCTCCCTCCCGGACCGCCTGAAAAAGATATTCGGCAAAAAACGGGGCCGAGGGGGCGAGGACACGAGAAAGTGTGTGAAGCACATAGCGGAGTGTTGCAAGCGCAGCCTTTTTATCGTCGCCATCTTCTTTGATGCGCTCACGCGAGCGGCGGAGGTACCAGACAGAGAGATCGTCGATGTAAAGCGCGAGCGGACGAACTGCGCGGTCGAGCTGATAGCGTTCATACCCCTCGGTCGACTCTCCTATAAGAGCGGCTGTGCGCGCTACTATCCATTGATCCAAAATATTCTTGCTTTTGAAATCGCGGGGGGTTCCGTCTTCATAGAGTTTGTAAAAGGCGAGTACGTTGTTGAGGCGGGCAATATTTTTCTTCAGGATCTCATCAACCCCGCTTTCAGAAAAACTTAGATTTTCCGCCTGCATGACGGGTGACGAAAGAAGATAGAGGCGCAGCGCATCGGCTCCGTATTTTTCCACCACCTCCATAGGATCAGGATAATTCTTGAGCTTCTTCGACATCTTTTTGCCGTCTTCCGCGAGTACGATTCCGTTTACGATCACATTCTGAAATGCGTTTTTATTGAAGATCGCGCCGCCCAAGACGTGCAAGTAGTAGAACCACGCGCGTGTCTGGTCCAGCCCTTCTCCAATGAATTGAGCGGGAAACGTGGCTTCAAATCGGTCTTTATTCTCGAATGGGTAATGCTTCTCGGCATAGGGCATTGAGCCCGAATCGAACCATGTGTCGATCACATCCGGAATTCGCTTCATCATTTCCCCGCATTCACATGGGACGAGAACTTCGTCAACAATATGCTTGTGCAGGTCATCTATTTTCTTCCCGCTTTCCTTCTCAAGCTCTGACGCACTTCCAAATACTTTTTCCTTTTTGCACTTCTCGCAACGCCATACAGGAATCACGCTCGCCCAAAATCGCTGACGACTTATTGACCAATCACGTGCGCCTTCCAGCCATTTGCCGAATCTTCCCTCTTTTATATGCTCTGGCGACCAATTAACCTTCTCCGCGTTTTTGAGCAGGTTTTCTTTTATCTTTGTAACAGAAACAAACCACGATGATGTGGCATAATTCAAAAGTGGCGTATCACAACGCCAGCAGTGGGGATACGAGTGAGTAATATTCTCCTTCGAGAAAAACGTTCCGTGTTCTTGCAAATATTTCAGCACGGCAATATCGGTCCCGAGTCGCGTCTTATCATCATCCGAGCGTGGCTTTACTTCCATTCCTGCAAAATCCTTTACTTCCGCCTTCATCGTACCGTCCATATTCACGTGTTGCACGAATGGCAAATTCACTTTTTTCAAAAGTTCCCAGTCATCCGCGCCAAACGCTGATGCCTCGTGCGCAATACCCGTACCGCTTTCTGCGGTCACAAAATCCGCCGCATATACTTTCCAACCGTTCTCGCGATTTTTAAGTGTCGTATCGTTTTTGTAGTAGTCGAACGGCGGTTCGTATTCGAGACCTACTAACTCCGCTCCTTTGATGAATTTTACTTTTCCCTGGGCATCCAAGGGCTGTTCCGGCGAATAATGTTTCGCAAAGAAATCTTTGGATACTACGTATGATTCTGCCTTGCCGTTTTCTACCGCGGTGAACGTGATGTAATCGATATCTTTGCCGACGGCAAGCGCGACATTTCCGGGCAATGTCCAAGGCGTCGTTGTCCATGCAAGCATGTACGTTTCATCATCTGACGTAAATTGGCCGACTTTTTGTCCCGGCTTCAATTTAAACTTAACCGTCACCGCAATGTCTTTCACATCCTTATACCCTTCCGAAACTTCTTGCTGTGAAAGTGTCGTCTCACACCGAGGACAGATGTGCATTGAGCGATAGTCTTCGTAGACCAGTCCTTTGTCGTAGATTTGTTTGAAGACCCACCACACCGATTCCATAAAAGGCTTATCCATAGTGCGATAGGCATTTTTCATGTCCGCCCATCGTCCGATGCGGGGAATTATCTTTTCCCACTCTTCTGCGTAGGTAAGCACGCGCTCACGACACTTCTCGTTGAACTTTGCGATTCCGTACTCTTTGATGTCCTTCTTGTGTTTGAAACCCAATTCTTTCTCGACTATATTCTCGATCGGCAATCCATGACAGTCCCATCCCCATACCCGCGGCACAGTGTAGCCGCGCATGGTCCAAAAACGTGGAACAACATCTTTGATGACACTTGCCACGATGTGACCGTAGTGCGGAAGCCCCGTGGCAAAAGGAGGACCGTCGTAAAAGACGTATTCACCCTTCGGCGCTTCTCTATCTACCGATTTCTTGAAAATATCGCGCTCGTTCCAAAACGCGAGAGTCTCCTCCTCGCGCTTCGCGGCTTCGCCTGCCTGCGCAGGCAGGCTTTTTTGCTGATTTTCAGCCATTCCGTGTATCGTAGCAAACGAAAAGCCTGCCGACGAGAGGTTTGCCATGCTAGGATTTCTTTATGAGAGGAATTGAGCCAGTGACCAATCTTGCTGATTTTCGGAGAGAATCAGCGGAACAGCTCTCTAATTTGATAACTGACCTTGAAAACCATAATCGCGAACATGGTTCTGGTGCTCAAATGGGAAAGACTCTAGGAAGAATGTTGGGTGCTGTCATAGATCGAGAGGAACCAGATCTCCAGAAAGTGGGTGCCGACGTTTTCCTAGAAACTGCACAGGGTGCGCGTACGGGGCTTGCCGAGCTGAACACGAAACACGAGCAAGTATTAAACCGTCTCGGGCTACATCTTTCTCATGAAGCAAACGCGAGTCTAAAGAGTGGTTTCCCCTCGGGTCCGATATCCATGCGGATTAAGAATGTTCAATCATTTTTGAGATATGCTCAATCTTTAAAACCAGTACCCACTGGTGAAGGGACAACGCCGCAATCATTCAATGTTCTTCTTAATCAGGTAGAAAAGCAGGTCGCTGGAATTGATTTTCAGCATATTTCTCCGATCGAGAAAGACGTTCTCGAAAATCTCGACGCTTTGACTGCGGTTTTCGGAAGAATCGGAGGAGACCTCAACGTACAGAGGCTTGAAAATTATGCTCGATTCCAAAAAGTTGGGAAGCTTCCACAATACCTTGTTGTTGAGCGCGAGGGTTTATGGCATGAACCCGGAGACGGATTCGGACCTGCAAACTGGATCACGGATATCACACCTCACTTGCTTGAAGAGAAATGGGGAAAAGCACATGGAGTACTGCGTGTACAGGAAAAATTAGGATCCACGGGTGTTGCGGAAGAACTGCGCCAGCACTTACTGAGATGCATCGAGAAAGCCAATGAGAGATTGCCTACAACAACGTGGTCAGAAGAAATAAAAGATGCTTTCCGCGAAATTATGGAAAAATATGCGACCGAAATTCGTAGTAGTAAAAATTAGATACGCTACATTTTCTCAGGTGCAGGGATGCCGAGGAGCCAGAGGCCGTTTTTGAGCGTGCGGCAGACGGCTTCCACGATCGCAACTTTGTGTGCAGCTTCGGGAGTACCGTCGAGAATGTGGACCTGCGCGTACCAACTGTTAAATGCACTCGCAAAATTGAGGAGGTAATTTGTAAAAAGGTGCGGCTCGAGTTGGCTTGCTGCGTATTCAACGGCTTCTGGAAAACGATGGAGAAGGCGAACTAACTCCGTTGATTCCGCTTTTGCGTCAATCGCGGGAGTTACTCCCTGTTCACGAGCTTTCTCCACCACCTGATGAGCACGAGCATGCGCGTATTGCAGATACGGCCCGGAGTCGCCTTCGAGAGAAAGAGCGCGTTCACGATCGAAAATAATATCTTTGCCGGAGGCTTGTTTAAGTATCTGATATTTCACTGCAGCGACAGCGATCTCTTGCGCAAGTTTCTCCGGATCATCTGCGCGGCTCTCTGCTGCGCGGACTTTTGCCGCTTCGATAAGATCGTTGAGAAGGGATTCGCCCGTAATCACATTACCTGTACGCGAAGACATTTTTCCTTCGGCAAAGCGCATCATGCCGTGCGATACATGCTTCGTCTTTGCTGCAAGATCGGGAAATATCTCATTCATCGCTGCAAGAAGCACTTTGAAATATTCATTGATCTCATTTCCAGTAACAATGACCGACGTATCGTGCGGAAATTTCTCGTATTTAATTTTCGAAAGTCCGAGTTCCTTTGCCTCATAGGTCGGTAGGCCTTCGGAGTTCAAAAAGACGCGTTTGTGAAGTCCCTTCTTTTCCCCATCGTAAATGACAGCACCATCGCTCTTTTCAAAAACGTCTTCGTGCTTTTGTACGACCTCTTTGCCAAATGGGCCCGTTTCGCTCTCAAAAAAGTAGTGGTCAAATTTCGTACCGAGGATTTTATACAATTCCTCAAAATGATCGAGGGATGTCTTCCGGCCCTCGTCATAGAGTTTGTTTATTTCAGTATTCGAGCGGTCATACACTTTTTTATTGATAACCGTTATCTCATCTTTTGCAGGAGCACCATCTATATCCGCCGCGGCTCCCGCTGCATACGCACGAGCAAGGGCTTTCACATCCTGCGACGACTCCTTACTCTTGAGGAGTCCCCAGATGGCACGCGCCACATGGCGTCCGACATCCCCCTGATAGTTTGCCCGCTTCACTTCAGCCCCTGAAAATTCATAGAGTCGCGCGATACTCTCTCCGATAACATTCGGCATTAAGTGCCCAATATGAAATTCTTTAAAAGGATT
>CAZFMA010000025.1:0-3125 GCA_964520015.1 uncultured Candidatus Saccharibacteria bacterium | reverse complement strand
ATGAAGAGGAGGATGCAGAGTAGGACAAGAGATCTCGCGAGAAGCGCTTTCGTGCGAAGCTCAGCTCCGATTGTAGGACCTACTTCCGTGTATTGTGATACGGTTGCAGGGTATTTTCCGTTTGCTGAAAGTGTGTTTGGCAGCGCTGATCGCTCTTCCGCTGAAAGTGGCGCAGAGCGGAGAATATAGTCGTTGGTGCCTGCCTCACGAAGCGAATAGCCTTTGATGCCCACAGTATCAAGCCCGCTTGAGAGTATCTGTGAATCGGGCCGACCTCCCAAATAAGTAACTTCCACCAGTGTCCCACCGGTAAAATCAGTGCCGTAGTGCAACCCGAAAACAATGGTTGCTCCGAGCGCAAGAACAACGAGCGCTCCGGTAATCGCGAAGAAGATATTTCGATGTTTGACGATGATCATAAGGGTAGCTTCTAGCTGCGAGCTTCTAGCTTCTAGAAATGCCACTGCTAAAAAGAAAACGCGCAATGTGTGATTTGGAACTAATACCAAGAGCCATTAGGAATGTGCGGGACACGGTGATTGCCGTGAGCATGGATACAAGTACGCCGAGCCCAAAGACGAGCGCGAAGCCTTTGATGAGCGACGTCCCGAACCAAAAGAGAATCACGGCAGTAATCATGGACGAAATATTTGAATCTCGAATCGAGGGCCATGCGCGGGCAAATCCGTCGTGAATCGAATCTTGCATATTTTTGCCGCCCCGCATTTCCTCTTTCATCCGCTCGAAAATAAGGACGTTTGCATCAACCGCCATACCAACGGAGAGAATAAACGCGGCGATACCCGCGGCCGTGAGTGTAACCGGAATGAGTTGGAAGAGCGCAAGAGTAAGAAGAATGTAAAGAAGAAGTGCCGCGCTTGCTACAAGTCCCGGCAAGCGATACCAGAGAATCATAAATAAGATTACTGCGCCTATTCCCCAGAGACCCGCCATGATGCCATCCTTTACCGCCGCTGCGCCAAGCGTCCCAGAAACTGTCTGTGTTGAAAGCAGCTCGATCGGCACGGGTAGCGCGCCGTAATTCAAATTGCGAGCTAACTCTTTTGCCTCTTGCGGATTGAAGCTGCCCGAAATTACCGCGGTTCCATCAGGAATTGGTTCTCGAATGACCGGCGTTGAGATAGGCTGACCATCGAGAAAGATCCCGAAAACACGATCGACATTTTCTTTCGTTAATTTGGCAAAAATTCTCGCACCGTTTGAATTGAAATGAAGAACGACGACAGGCTGCGATCCTATGCCATTTGGGCCCTGGAATTGTAATTCCGCGCTCTTTAGATCTTTCCCAGTAATAGATGCTTGCTCGAAGATGTCGTTGATAGGAGTAGAAGAAGATATTGTTTGTGACTCAGCCCTTTGTTTTAACATTCGGAATTCCAAGACCGGCGTTTCTCCGATAAGTTTTATGGCTTGCTGCGTATCGGTAACGCCCGGAAGCTCCACGATAAGCCGTTCCTCTGGCTTCCCCGTAAGAATCCCCGCATGCTGCGTTTGCACGATAGGTTCCGAAACTCCAAAAAGATTTACTCGCCGTTCGATAGTATCGCGTAGTGCTGACAGTGAGTCTGCTACGTCGCCGCCTTGTATTGCAGAGAGATCTGCGCGATAGACAAGCTGCGTGCCGCCTGAGAGATCGAGGCCCAGTTTGAACGGACGCCATGCGTTTGCGTGTGACCAATAGACAAAATAACCAATTCCGACTCCGACAAGAAGTACTACAAGGGCAATGGCCCGCCTTTGTCCCATATTCACGCGTATTGTAGCCAAAAATAAACATTGAGCAACAGCTCCTTGCGTATTTTCGATATACCTCCCATTCTACACCTGTAGATTAGATGGTATATTTTACTTCACTTTGCCTTGGCCAAAGCCAAACATAGTTCGAAAACGCTCGTCATCCTCGATTCGATCAAGAACTCCGTACAACACACGGCCGCGAAGTCTCGTGTCTTCCTTAATAAGCGCCGTGAGCTCTTCGCATTCATGTGGAAATATCCAGACACTATGTTGTAGTTTCGCAAATCCCGCTCTCTTTAGAATCGAATGAACCTGAAAGCGCAACGGCCCGAAATTGAGCGGTATATCGTATGTAACAATTCGCCATTTTCCATCCCATTGCTTGGTCTTGAGCGATGCACGAACGGAAGTAACGGTACGGTCGAGTAATCGCTGTCCTGTCTTACTGATCGACAGCGTTTCTCCGTGCCTGCGTATATATCCGCCATGTGCGAGCCTCTCGATTGCAAGTCGCATGTTGTATCGCTGCTTTGAGCGTTCCCTCGCCACTCGAAACATCGTTTTCGTCGAATGCGCCGAGCACAGAAACCCGATCAGCAAATCACCTGCCGATAGATCTTCTAATATCTGGCGCTCGACGACGCCAAGTCGCATGAAGCGTTTATATTTCTTTCGCGCTGTCGCCATAGGTGCAAATATACCAGCGAAGATACATATGTGCAATGGATGGTATACGTCATTTATCTCGGTGATTGAGGTAAGGTTTCTTTCAATATATGTCCGCCTCGCTAATGATTCCGCTCGACTAAAGTAAAAAGATTTTCGAATATCTTTGCGACCGCGACGGGTCCGACACCGCCCGGGACTGGTGTGAACACTGACGCCTTTTCCGCACACGCCGGATCTGCGTCACCGAGGATTTTGCCGGCCATCTCGGACGTGCCGGCATCGATGAGCGCAATTCCGTCTTTGATCATTTCGGGCTTGACGAATCCTGGATTGCCTGCACCTAAGACGGCGATGTCGGCATCTTTCAACTCATCAAGCGAACCTTGTTCAAGCGTGACCATTGAAACTGTGGCTCCGAGGCGCTTGAGGAGCTGCGCTGAGGGCGCGCCAACGAGTCTCCCGCCACCAATAACAACCGCATGCTTCCCCTTAGGATCTACTCCTCCCTGTTTCAATAGCTCAACAACGGCTAGCGCTACGGGAGCAAAGACTAATCGTTCTGCTTCGGGAATTGTGGGATTAAGCGCGTCAACGTCGTGACTCGCAGGAATAGATGATAGAACTTTTTGAATATCCACCTGCTTGGGCATTGGGAGCTGCGTGATGATTGAATCCGTTCCTGTAACGAGCTTTTGTAA
>CAZFMA010000024.1:0-4125 GCA_964520015.1 uncultured Candidatus Saccharibacteria bacterium | reverse complement strand
GAACGTTTTCATAATTCCTTGGCTGATAAAAACTAACCCGTACCACATCCACACCAATAATTTTCGGGTTCGAGAAGTAAGATCGTAGTGAATAAACGGACCGCTTACTGCAACAAGCTTGGGGTCTTTCGAAAATGCATCCATCACTTTCCCCAACCACCCATCAGAAAGCCTTGAGTCAGCATCAATGTTCGCAATAAGATCTCCTGAGGATGCGAGAAAGCCGGCACGTCTGGCCCATACAATTCCTTTGCGCGGTTCATCAATGACTTTCACCCCTGTGTAAATACGGGCCACATCTGCGGTTTTATCGGTAGAGGCATTGTTTACTACAACAATCTCTACGGAGTACGGGCTACCATCAATTTCGCGTTTAATTGACTCGATACATTTACCGATATAATTCTCTTCATTATGCGCAGGAATCACAAAACTCAATTCCATATATTAAGATCGTAACAAATCTTGAGGTTGCGTAAGGGATGCCGTGTTACCGCACAGACACATATGACTATGAAGTGTCTCAGCATTATATCGTGACGAATCTGCCCGTGTCCGTTCTCCTGTGCACTTAGGGCGATCGCAGGGAATTGAACCCTGATCGAGAGCTCCACAAGCTCCAGTGTTAACCATTACACCACGATCGCCATCAAACACTTCGATTTATAGCAAATTTACGGGCTCCATGCGACCTGCCTGTCGGCAGGCAGGGAAAAATCGGGATTATTTGAATATTTCCTCGAGTAGAGGAGGCGCGGGCACATCAATCACCGTGAATGAAATACGCCCGATGAGTTGACCATACTGCGTGATGACGTTGACCCGCCACTTCCCCGGCGTTATGCCCGTCTTGATCGAATAACCTCGATATCCGCCGTCGCGCCCGCCGACAATCGGGAATCGCAACGTGTCTGTCGTCACCCATTCTTCCGTCGCTGTGTCGTAACGCTGCCATTCATGCAGAATGATCGTAGACAAACCGGAGGGCGCAAAAATCGCGCTGTATGCATATGCGCTCTCACCCCCACCTGCCTTAGTATGAAAGCGGGTGTTGAACGGCAAGTACGCCTCGTACCATGCCACAGATTCTACGAGTAATGTGTAATTTCCCGTAGATTCACGCTTCACGCTGTGATAGATCCCTGCGTCCTTGAGTGCAAGGGGAAGAGGCGGGATCGCATTCGTAAAATACAGTACGTTGAAGATAATGAGGATCCCCGCAATAGTGCGCGTGATCGGTATAAGGTTCGGCGTAACAAGCTCCGGCATCATGCGGCGCATACCGTAGATGTACAGCGCTATGAAAATAACGCTGACGACCGCGCTTGCAAGAAAAATCTCAGGTCCGATGCGTTTGATGACGAGCGGTACAAAGAAAATAAGAAAGCCGAAGATGGTGAAAAAAAGAATGCCTACCTGAAACGGAAATTTTCTGTAGCGGCGACGGAAACGCTCGTTCCCGATAAGAAGCAATGCGAGGATTACGACAGAAAGCCAGCTCGCTCCTATGGTGGCACTTTGACTGTAGAGGACGAAGAATCCGCTGAAGATGGCGCCGAAGGCGAATTGGACAATGACGGGGAGGAACTGGGCACTCTTGAGAACAAATGCGTTCTTTACACGACCCATCTCAACGAGATTGAGGAGGAATATGCCCACGAGTGCAAGAAGGAGGTACAGAATGAACGCGGTAGTCGCCGTCCAGAGATTCACCGCGCGAAAGAATACGTTGTCTATGAGAAAACCCACGAGGAGCGCAAACGGTGCCACGCGCCGCTCGTACCACAGTATGAGTTCTTCGATGCTCTCCGGAAGGTATCGTCGGATCATACGCTGTCGCGATATGAAGGCGGATTTTCAACGATGCCGGCACGTTGATTCGCAAGACGTGTAAGCGCATAAAGGAGGGAAGAGAGACGATTGGCATATGCCCGACTCGATTCGGAAACTACCCTCTCCCCTGACTCGTGCAACGTGACAAGCCGCCGCTCTGCGCGACGCGCAACAGCGCGGGCAATATCGAGTCTCGATGAAAGTTCGGTTCCGCCCGGCACGAGAAAGGTTTTTATCGGCGGCATTTCGGCTTCGATACGATTGATAAGAACACCGAGCGCTTCAACGCTTGAGAGTGGGATGGATTTAGGAGCACCCGCAACTTCTGCTTGCAGCGTAAAAAGATGATCTTGTACGTCATGTAAAAGAATTTTCACTTTTCGTTCTTGCGTCACAAATTCATCCGAGCACTCAACCTTGCACCAACCGACAAGCGTATTGAGTTCATCAAGCATCCCCAGACACTCAAAAATAGGGCTCGCCTTTGACGCGCGCTTGCCTGATTCTGCGGAATCACGCCGCACACCGTCCTTTGAAGGGCGGCCAGAATCAAAAAGTCCGCTACTCCCACCATCCCCCTTGCCGGTAAAAAGTGCCATGTGCCCGGGAGAGGACTCGAACCTCCACGCCCTTGCGGGCTTATCCACCTCAAGGATAAATGTCTACCAATTTCAACACCCGGGCATTACTCGCTCGCTTACTATAGCCAAGATTCTCTCTCTGTTCAATCTTTCGGGAGACGGATCCGGGACTATGCGGTTTTCTCGGCGACTACTTCGCTATTGTCTTGGACGCTTGCCTCTGTAGCTACTTCCGATGCGTCTTCAGTTGGCAGTGTTCCTCCCATCATACGGGACCGGCGCAATTGCCGACGCGCTTCACGCGCAACCTTTTCCCGAATGAAGTAGAGCTTTGCACGGCGAACGCGAGAGCGTTTTACAATTTCGATTTTGTCTATCATCGGAGAATAGAGCGGGAAGATTTTCTCAACTCCGACGCCACTGGCGACTCGGCGCACGGTGAAAGTGCCTCCTGCTTCGGTGCCATGCTTGCGCGCGAGGACCAATCCCTCAAATGCCTGAAGGCGTACCTTGCCCTTCTCTTCGATCTTCTGCCAAACACGGGCAGTATCTCCCGGCCGAAGGTCGAGATTCTTTCGCGCATCCATATCGACAGGCGATGTTTTGACTGCGTTTTTCTTCACCCCGTTAGAAGGATCCATAGATTTTCTTGATTCTTTCCTTTACCGACCACAGCAAGAAGTCATTTACAGAGACACACAACACGTTGACTTCTAACGGGGCAGGTTCGCGGCACTATACCACTAGCGGCGAAAAACGCCAACGCAATGACCATCTCAGTGAGTATCTACAACGCTGCTCGAGCCTCCGAATTTCTTGCGAATTCACGATTCTAGATTGTCTTAAAACGAAATGTACCTCGAATTATATGCGTAATTTGGTCAAATCGTGGAAAGCAAGATACGTGGGAAAAAGTCTTTTATATAGAGCTTGAATCCACCCTTCCAGTCGAATTCTTGCCGCAGTATCATACACTCCAACAGTAAAAGTGCCGAATGGTAATCGGTCGCGTTCCCCTTTTCCGCTCTTACTTCGTTGCATCGAGGTTTTTTGAAACTGTCTGAGAGGAATTCCCGAGACCTTTGACCAGTAACGCTCCGCCTTTACAATCGAGAGATGTGAGTGCAATCCAACGTGTGCATGAACCTTACTCATCGGAAATTTAAACACTGAAGTTAGAAATAGAACATGTATCTGGATGATGCGCGGGTCAGTGTTTGATAATTCAATTGACCCGCGATTGGTCTTGGATCCTTCTCCCCAATAGAGTCCGATACCGAGCATAAGGAGGTCGACCTCTTTAATTGCCGCGATATCCCGAAATCCCTCGTGCAAGAATTTAGTCCGTAGTCTCGTTTCATTTGACAAGCGACTTTGGCGCCGCTTTTCGGTAACCTCAAGTGAGTGTCCTCGCCCCGCAAGTCTTTTTTTTTGTGCTGCAGTGAGAGAAATATCTCTCACCCACACACTAATACTCGAGCGTCTAATTCCGATAAGTTTCTCAATCTCCTTGATTGATTTCCCTTGTTTCCGCAATTTTCTTGCCTCAATCTTTTGGAGCCTGCGCATAGGGATATTCTAGAACCCATACTTAATCTAAGCAAGGAGCATTGTCCACAGGTTTTGTTTGTCCTCCTCATTATTCTACGTTAGAGTGCAGTGGCGCGCGCTTAGCTCAGTTGGTTAGAGCATCGCATTTACACTGCGAGGG
>CAZFMA010000023.1:0-2803 GCA_964520015.1 uncultured Candidatus Saccharibacteria bacterium | reverse complement strand
CAAGACGGCGGCGACCTGAGCAGAGTCGCGGGAAGATTCGAGCATTCTGAAGGAGAGTACGGAGCCGGAAGTGCCATTTCCGCCGAAGCCGCGCAGTAAAAAAGCCACCGCAATAAGGGTTAAGAGCACCAAAACGACTATGTGTATTCTGCGAGGAGTCATCATACTCCCTAAAGTCTGGCACCGGGTCAACGCGACGTCAAGGAATGAAGTTGCGCAATTGTTTGTCTCAACGCCGGGTTATAGGGGCTGTTCCGCGGACGGGATAGCTTTTAATCTCCTCTTCGGAGACATGTTCGGGGTTAATAGTGGTGAGGAGGGACATGAAGATAAAGGAAGTCTCACCGAGCCGCAACAACTTCAATTTCAAATGAGGCACCCAGCGGTAGCTGTGCAACTCCGACGGCCGTACGGGCAGGCAGTGGATGCTTAAAGTACTTTTTATAGATTTCGTTTAATGCTGGCAATTCGCTGAGGTCTGTTAGATACAAACGAACTTGAACGATATCGTCAATTGTCATTTGTGCTTCAACTAAAATGCGTTGAACATTCTTCATCGCTGCATTAAACCGCTCCTCAAGAGTCTCGCCGATCAGATTCAATTCCTGGTCGGCATGAATCTGGCCAGAAACGAAAACAAATCCTCCGGCTTCCCACGCCGCGGATAGTGGCGCGTTCGATGAATCAGACGAGCCGTAAACTTTCTTCACATTGAAAGTATAGCAAACCTTAGTAACTGGTTAGTCGAAATGTGTGATTTAGTAAAATCATGCCGGGTAATCCCGGCCCGCATCAATTAAGGCGCGGCCTGTTCTCTCTAATACTATCCCATCAGGAGCGTCGCTTTTAACGATGAATACAACCAGCCCAACAACACGGCCTGCGCATTCCTCCCCTAAGCTTCGAGAGTCCTTTCTTGATACGGATACCCCGCGTCTCCGCTTTCTTGCCGGATATGACCCAACAAATCCATTCGTTGCGCGCGAGCGGCGTAATATCATTCCACACTGCTCGAGCAGCAGGCGTCTGCATGAGGACCTTCCGTAAATCCTCCGGCATTGTATGTACGGTGCCAGAAGCGATTCCTTTTTTGGTCATGAGCTCTATTTTATCAAATCCTCTGAAGGAAACCTTACTGGGTTTTTGGTTTGAGACAAAAAGGTTCCTGACATCTTACCCCCGCACTGCTTCCTGTCGAGGATACTGGTCAGGAGGTTTTTTGCCCCAAAACCATAAGAAAGCGTTCGTCGTCACTGACATAGCGACCGCGGGGACTGATTCCCGCTTGTTGCAGCACGTCGAGGAATGCTCCGCGCGAATATTTGTAAGACGAGCTCATGTCAACACGATCACCGGTCTTAAATGCGATTTTCTCGCCAGCAACAAATAATTCTAAGTCACGCGCCACACGAAAATATTTCCGCACCCGATACAAGCCCGGTTTGCGATCGTCGGTATCCGACTCGAATTGTAACGAGCCGTCACGAGGGTCCTCGAGACCGACGCTCCGTAACGGTCCGAAGGCAAAGAGTCGATTGAGCGGGTTGTCATAACCCTTCATCGTGACCGAAGGGCTGAAAATCTCACCGTCGACGAGCAATCGGTCTTGCGGCCTCAGAATGCCCGCAAGAACGCTACAGTACCGTATCGGGTCAAATGCCCCCAAAGTATTGCCGAGCAACAGTACCAATCGCGGCCGACTACTGAGCATGCCGTGCAAAAGAGAGATATGGTTGGCGCTTGCGAGATCGGCTTTCACACCATGGCTCGAAAATCCGTTTTTAATTGCCAACTCGCATGCCATTTCTAGAAGTGACTGGCTCGCATCAACGGGAATATAGCGAGGCGTG
Source organism: uncultured Candidatus Saccharibacteria bacterium (assembly GCA_964520015.1). Taxonomy (GTDB): domain Bacteria; phylum Patescibacteriota; class Minisyncoccia; order Phycocordibacterales; family UBA2100; genus UBA10103. The sequence continues at coordinate 953 of CAZFMA010000023.1, read as the reverse complement.
CGTGACTGCGCACGGGCCTGTGCGAGCACGAACACATCTTTCACTCCTTGCCCCGAGCCAAGACTGATAACATCGAGCGGGCCCTCGGGCATACTCGAAATAATTTCCGCCGCATGTTTCTGCACAAGCGATTGAGAACGTACGAAATTCCGATATTCCCCGTCACTGCACAAATTCACCCATGCGCGTACGGATGTGGGAAACCAATAGAAAAACTTCTCCGGTATATTGCGCGTCGTGAGTGCGGTTACGAACTCACCGGCAATTTGATTCTCGCTTAAGAGAACGTCAATGGAAGTTGTTGGCATATATGTCTTTTGACTCCGTCGAAATGCGCCGTCTACAGGTGCCTATCATAACCGATAGGCCTCATTTCTGCGTGACTAGTCCCGCACAAAATCAGTGCGGGATGGTAGGAACTCTAAGCGCACAGCGCTAAGAGTTTCTAACCAGCTGGGGGACTTGGACTCGAACCAAGATACTGAGCTTCAAAGGCTCATGTCCTACCATTAGACGATCCCCCAATATACCTACTGTACTGCACCTTTCTACACCTTCTCTGTCTCTTGTCCTTTGGGGCGGACTACCGACTCGTTTACTCGTCGGTACTGCTGTTTGTAACCAATCGCTTCGCTCTTGGACAAACAGGGAGTCCTAAAGGACTGCTCTTTGTCGCCAATCGCTTCGCTCTTGGACAAACAGGGAGCCTACCGTTAGACGATCCCCCAATGTACTTAAATCTAAATTCACTACCCCCAGTACGCTATGAGAATACCAAAAAATACCCCTCCCGTCCTCCCCACCCTATCTATTCTCTAATTCGTTCGAATGGTAGAATAGTTCTGTGGGAGACGTAAACGCAAAAGTAAATCTGAATAAACTGGAGCGACCCCTGAAGGCGCTCGCCAATCACCGCCGGCTGGCCATTATCCAGTACATCAAAAAACACAAAG
>CAZFMA010000022.1:0-17334 GCA_964520015.1 uncultured Candidatus Saccharibacteria bacterium | reverse complement strand
CTGACCAGAAATTCAGCGAGATAGGAGCCGTCCTGTCCAGTTATTCCCGTAACCAAGGCTCGCATGTAATGAGTATACTATAAGTGATAGTTCCGATGCCAGCGCGTACATGATTTCTCATGGGAGAAAAACGCGAACGCGGTATGTGAACTATACAAAGAACTCACGACGGGCGCACGATGTCATCGGTAGAGACAGGCGGCAGTAAGACGAACACGGCGTCGTATACTCGCTCAAGCGACTCGGCGTAACGATGGATATTCATTATTTTTCCATCAGCATGTTCTTTATACACTGATCTGTGGAGACGCAAGAGTGGCTCAAGCACGTTATTGTAGAAGCGCACTCCGCATAGTACACGAAAACCCTCCACAGGAAGTGTCTTCCACCCTTCTTCATAATTGAAATGGTACCAGCGACTCTCCATCATGAGAATCTTACGGATGCCGGGGTACCACGAGAGAATGCAGTTCTCGGCAAACTGAGCGTGCGCGAAACTGACGACCGCATCACCCGACTTGATCCGCAAGCGACGTAGTTCCAACACGTTTCGTAGAATGGCAAGAAATTTCTGCGGTCGTGCCGTGTATCCCTGCCGTCGCACTGAAACGACCTGATCAAACACTTTGTAGAGGGAAGTACCCTCAATAATGCGCCAGCGCACACCCCGGACCGAAACGAGGTTGACTCGTACGTCCCGTGTCCTTTTTAGATGCTCAGTGAGTACTGCGGCTTCCACTACAGAGGCTGGATCAGACGTCAGAAACCAAACCGTCTGCGCACTCCCCATTGTCTCCTCGATGCTCGCAAGGGCCTGCCTATCGCGTGTCTCATGACCCGTCGGTACAGGGGGAAGTTCCTGATGGAACGATCGTATAAAGAACGAATCAGGAAACCCCAAGAAATAACTCCGGTATCCCGTCAGGGCATCATCGGGAATGGCGCCGGTCAAGACGTCCAGAAAGACACCTGCACGAAATCCCATTGAGTAGGCATTCGCGACGGCCCATGAACACGAAGCGAAAACAGCCGCGATACGTGGGGCTTGTTCCCATAAAAGGATCGATGATATCGTCCGCTTTCCCACCTCAAATCCAGACAAATTGAGGAGCGTGTATTCGTCCTTTTCATTTGGATGCGGCTGATAGAGCAATCGACACTTTGGAAAATGAGCGCGTATATACGCGAGCATCTGGTTCGTGCGCTCAATAAAAAGTTTCTGGTCGGAACCGATCGGAAGATTGTAGAAATCAGTGCCAAAAAATATGGCGGTGTCCGGCGCGGAAACATTTCCCCCCATGGCATCGGAATGAGGATAGGGGAACAGGATTTTCTGTACGACGCCCATACAGGAGTATGTCAGTCGAACAGCGTATTCTTCCGTCTTAATTTCACCGCGATCGGCTTCTCCGATTCAAGTATCTCCTTCACCTCTTTGCCAAGATATTTGGGCAGAACGCGCAGCTCGTTCATGAGACGATTCCAGCCCGCAATCTCCAAGCTCGCCGCGTGATCGCTCCCCCACATAGCACGATCGAGTGTGATGTGCCGCTCCAAGACACATGCCCCGAGCGCTGCTGCGACAAGCGGGGGATATGCGCCGACCTCGTGTCCCGAATAGCCAATGAGTGCTTTTGGATATTTCTTGATAAGCCGCGGAATATTGGCAAGGTGGAGCTCATCATCTTTTGCGGGATATGTCGAAATGCAATGAAGGATGATGAGTCCATCCTCACCAAGAATTTCAACAATTCTCTCAATCATTTTGTCGTCTGACATCCCTGTCGAGACGATGGTCGGGCGTTTTTTTGATTTAATGTACCTCAGAAGTTCTTTGTCGGTATTAGATGCCGAAGCGATTTTATAGGCAACGGGCTTTAGCTTTTCAAGAAAATCCACACTTGCCTCATCCCACGGGGAAGCAAACCACATGATCCTCTTTTCTTTGCAGTGCGCATCGATCTCTTTATACTCGGGCGCGCCAAATTCGAGAATGCGCTTCAGATCGCCGTTCGTTGTATCTTCCGGATCTTTGTTGAGACGCGCCCATGCCTTTTTATCCAAAATGTCGTACTTGTATTTCTTCTGGCGTAAACGTGCGGTCGTGATGAGCGATTGGTCCACCGGGCGCGGACGTGCGAGCTCTTCTTTGGTATAGACGACATCGATCGTGCGTTTCTGGAACTTGACGGCGTCACAGCCGGCTTCCACCGCGGCATCAATGAGCTTTTTTGCGTGCTCAACAGAGCCATTGTGGTTGATCCCAATTTCCGCGATAACAAACGGTGGGAGGTTGTAGCCGATCTCTCTTTGCCCTATTTTAACAGCTTGGGCGGGTCTCATGATTTCACCACGATATCACGTGCGTGTCGGCGAATCAATGATTCTTTTTTGCTATGTAAGGAGCAGAGTTTGGTATAAAATCACCCTTATAAAAGTATGAGAATTGCTGTTATTGGTTTACAGGGATATGTCGGCAGCGCCTTGTATGAAGCGCTGCTTCGTTCCCCGGAGCACTCCGTTACCGGCGTCACGCGAGAGAACTATTCCGAGATGAAGGACCAGATGTTCGATGTGCTGGTGAACTGCGCGATGCCATCGGGAAGATTTTGGGCTAAAAACAATCCCGAAAAAGATTTTGTAGAGACCGTAGAAAAGACAGCAAATCTTCTCTATGGATGGAAGTTTAAGAAATTCATACAGGTAAGTACCGTATCAGCACGATGCCAGTTGGATACCATCTATGGGAGACACAAAGCGGCTGCGGAGAAGCTCTGTGACTTTGGAGATAATCTGATCGTCCGCCTCGGAGCACTCTATGGCGGAAACATGAAAAAAGGAGTGCTCGTGGATATGCTTGGAGGAAAGAAAGTATACGTAGACGGGAGAAGCCGGTATTCTTTTGTCTCGGTAGATTTTTGTGCCGCGTGGATAGCGTCACATCTGGATCGCAGCGGAACGATCGAAATTGGAGGGAAAAATGCAATTGCTTTGCAAGACGTCGCGGAGCATTTGGGAAAGCAAATTGAATTTGAGGGCGAATTAAATGATCAGGACATAGAGGGAGCAGAAAACGACTTTCCCGAAGCCGCTGATGTGTTAGCATTCCTTGATTCACAGGTATGAACTCCGTTAGAGGCCGCGGTCGCTCATTGCAAAGATTATATTTTTTGCACACGCTGGTCTGCCGGAGACACACAATATGAATACGAACGATACACGACCGCGACCTGCCCCGTTAGAAGCTACCACAGCAAGATCGGGGGCTGAAACACCCTTGAACCCTGAGCTTCTAACGGGGCCTGCCTCTAACGGGGTGAACGTTGCTCTCATTGCGCCGACCATTAATGAAGTTGAGGGATTACGGGCGGTTTTTCCAAGACTTCCGAAAGAAATGCTCGATGAAGTAATCGTCGTCGATTTGAATTCGACGGATGGCACTATTGAGTACGCGAAGGAACACGGGTATTTCGTGCTCCATCAAAAAAGCAGAGGATATGGTGCAGGCATTATGGAAGCCCTGGCGCAGACGAATGCAGATATAATCATTGAATTCCCTCCTGACGGCAGTTCTCTTCCAGAAAAGATCCCCGATCTTCTCGCAAAAATTAACGAAGGGTACGATTTGGTTATTGGATCGCGATATCGCGATGGTGCGAAAAGTTATGATGATGACTGGGCTACTCGCTTTGGTAACTGGCTTTTTACTACTATGATCAATGTGCTTTTCGGAGCGCATTACACGGATACGCTCGTAGGATTCCGAGCCTACCGGCGTACCGCTCATGACAAGCTTGGTCTTTCTACACGTGGCCTTTCGTGGACCGCCCAGCAGTCTATCCAATTCGCAAAAGCCGGACTTAAAGTCACTGAAATAGGAGTGGACGAGCCGGCGCGCATCGGCGGCGTGCGAAAAATGCATCCGTTTAAGACGGGCGTTGAGATTCTATCGGTGATAGTGGCGGAATTCCTTGCAGGTCGTCGATTCGCCAACGTATTTCCAGTCAAAAGTGCGCAGAACAGGTAATATGCTAAGATGCGAGCGCTTATATGAAAAAGGCTATTATTAGCGGTGTTACGGGCCAGGACGGCTCCTACATGGCCGAACTTCTCCTTTCGAAAGGATACCAGGTGCACGGTCTTATGCGCCGACTTTCGTCCTTTGCGTCAGGACGCATCGACCACCTTCATTCGCATCCCCGCTTTCATACGTATCACGCCGATCTTACCGACAGCCCTTCAATCTCAGGCATTGTTTCAGAGGTGAAGCCGGATGAATTTTATAACCTGGGAGCGATGTCTCACGTTCGCGTATCTTTTGAAGTGCCGCAATATACCCTTGAAACGAACACGATAGGTGTACTGAATGTCCTCGAAGCATTACTGAAACTTTCTCCAAAGACTAAATTTTACCAAGCGTCTTCGTCGGAGATGTTCGGGGTGCCCGGCGTACCGCCTCCCTTTAACGAAAAGACGCCCATGAATCCGCAAAGCCCATACGGTGTTGCAAAATTGGCTGCATTTCACCTGACAAAGCAATATCGCGATGGATACGGTATGTTTGCGACTACCGGCATACTTTTTAACCATGAGAGTCCGCGAAGAGGAGGAACATTCCTTACGAAAAAAGTAAGCCGGGCAGTCGCACGGATCAAACACGGACTTCAGGATTCTGTGGTCTTAGGAAATCTAGAGGCAAAGCGTGATTGGGGCTGGTCTCCTGAGTTTGTGGAAGCGATATATCTCATCATGCAGCAAAAAAAGCCAGATGTGTATGTCGTTGCTACCGGTGAGACTCATACCATCAAAGAGTTCGTGGAAGAGGCGTTCTCATACGTCGATCTTGATTGGAAGAAATATGTGCGAATCGACAAAAAATATAAAAGACCCAATGAGGTCCCGCTCCTCCTTGGGGACGCTTCGAAAGTAAAAAAAATAGGGTGGAAGCCGAAAATGAAATTCCACGAGATCGTGCGCGCGATGGTGGATTACGACATGGAACATCCCCATGATAACTGAAATCAGATCGGGTAAAAAAATATTGGCTCTCGTTATTGACCTCACTTCTCTAAAAGAAGGTACGTTTCCTGCTACCTCTCCTTCATGGGCCTTGCAACTGCTTTTAATGAAGCGGAAAAAGGGCTACATTGTCGCGAAGCACACGCACGGGAAACTCAAGAAAGTTACGCATCAGCCGCAGGAGGCGATTGTAGTAATCAAAGGAGCTATTGAGGCTCGTATTTTTAGCGGAAACGGAAAGCTTGTAGCGAAGAAACACGTTTCCGCCGGACAGTGTTTGCTGATCATAGAAGGCGGGCACGAGATCAAATTTACAAAAAACACTCTGGCCTATGCCTTCAAAGACGGGCCACACAAAGACGATAAAGTATTTTTATGAACGTAATGAGATGCCACTTGTGCGGATCTAAGAAGTTGGGAAAGGTCCTTGATCTGGGCTTTCATCCGCTTGCCGATTTTTTTCTCAAAAAGCCTCAGCTTGAGGAAGCGGAGCGCCGGTACCCTCTCGTGCTTTTGCAATGCGAAAAGTGCGGACATGGCATGAATAGCTACATAGTTCCCGCAGAAGTGCGCTACCAGGAAAACGATTACAGCTATGACTCCGGTAACTCCAAAATATCAATTCAGCATTTCACCGACATGGCCCGTGATGTAGTGAAACGTGCGGGACTTAAAAAAGGCGAGCTTGTTGTGGACATTGGAAGTAATATCGGAACTCTGCTTCACGCTTTCAAGGACTTGGGTGCGAAAATCCAAGGAGTAGATCCTGCTCCGAATATTGCAAAACTCGCGATAAAGGCAGGCATTCCGACTATCAATGATTTCTTTAATGCGTCTGCCGCTAAAAAAATACTAAAGAAGAGTAAGGCGAAAGTCGTCACGATTACGAATGCCTTCAATCACATTTCCCCTCTCGATGAGTTTATGAAGAGCGTGATTTCTGTCTTGGAAAAGAACGGAACATTTGTGATCGAGCTTCCCTACTTCCTGGAAATTCTCCGAAAGAAACATTTTGATGTTATCTACCTTGAGCATGTCTCGTATATCGCCATCAAGCCGCTTGTGCCTTACTTTAAAAAGTTCGGCCTCTCAATTACGCACCTAGAGGAGAATAACTATATGAGCGGTTCGATGAGAATCTTTGTGGGGTATGGCAAAGAAAGTCCTCTTGTAGCGAAACAAATCAGGCTTGAGGAAAAGGTAGGGCTCTACGATCAAAAGAAGTGGGAGAAATTTGCGAAAACGGTACGTGAATGCAAGCTGCATGTACTAAAAGAACTGGTGAACGCCCGAAAGCGCGGCGGAAAAATCGTCGCTATCGGCGCAGCGGCCAAGGGCAATACCCTCCTCAATTATTGCGGCATCGATACCACTCTTATTGATTTCGCAACTGACGCTTCGCCTCTTAAAGTTGGGAAATATACACCCGGCTCGCACCTCCCCATCCTCTCTGACGATGCTATCAATGGAAGCGTCCATCATGCCCTTATACTTGCGTGGAATATTGCGGACTTCCTCAAGAAAAAGATTGGACAGAAACACCCTTCACTACACTTTATTACTCCTCATGTAGTAGAATAGAAATATGCCCGGTAGTAGAATTTCAGCTCCATTATGTTCTACGTCTATGTCCTCGAAAACAAACAAGGTGAACATTACATCGGATTTACTACCGATTTGCGTAAACGGCTCACCGAACATAATGACGGTAAGAATTTCTCAACCAAGCGGAGAGTGTGGCATTGCATCTACTACGAAGCAAATCTCGAAGCATCGGATGCACGCCGTCGCGAGAAATATTTCAAGACAAACCAAGGTCGAAGGTTGCTTAAACGGAGGCTAAAAGATTATCTTTACAAGCGGCGTGCTAGCTGAAATTTCACTACCGGGTATGAAATTAGAAAAGAAAAAAGCGAATTTTACGGATGACCGGGGGATGATTACAGATATCTTCTCCAACGAGCCGCGAGAGCATTGCACAATCATCTCCTCAAAAAAGGGATCGGTGCGCGGCAACCACTTTCACAAACATACTCTGCAAAGTGATTTTATGGTGACGGGCAAAATGAAGGTTCTCTATCGCAAACAAGGAGAGAGTGAGGTGCACGAACAAATCGTAGAGACAAATGACTTTATGCAATGGGAAGCCGGCGAGGCCCATGAATTTATCGCCGTCGAAGATTTGATCTTCGTGACCTTTCACAATGGCCCGCGCGGAGGAGACAACTATGAAAACGACACCTTTCGCCTTAAGATCCCCCTCCACGAACAAGCGAAGAAAAAAATAACCGACTGGGCTGTGCAGGAGTGAAATGACTCCTACCCAATCTGTTTCTTAATTTGATCATCGATAAATGTTGGTAAGTCTTTTGGATCTATTTCTAGGCCTGTTTTTTCTGTAATACGAGCCGCTAGATAACGCTCGATGGATTCACCTACACCTTCTTGTATTTCAAAGAACTTCGTTTCATGAAAATATGTTTTTTGCTCCTCTCCAATTTTCTGATATTTCGGATTTTGCCTAGCTTTTTCTATTCGCCTGTTAAGGTCATTTACCTTTCTTCCATCAGGCAACGTGTCCGTTTGCGCTGACCAGCCAGCATCGATTGTGTAATCGTCAACATAATGCATTACTAGGAACGCTAAATCTACTTCGGATAATTCCCCGCCTTTACTCAAGATGGTTTTTATCTCATTCAAATTATCAGGCAAACTGCCGACCGAGCCCACATATCTGATAATGTCGGGCGCAATGCCCGCTTTGATCAATTCTTCCTCCGCTTCGTGCTCAGATTGCTTATAGTCTTCCAAAGTAAGGCTGCTGCCTTGTGGAGTTTTTTGCATCTGATGCTTTTTATGAAAATCGTGCATCGCAGCTGCCACCATAAGATTATGTTGCGTCTTCGGAGAAAGCTCGAACAGTCTCCCAAAAACACTGACGCGGGCTGTCTCCACAAGACAATGTTCTGATACATTCCGCCACTCCTTTTGACCAGCCTGGTTCCTGCCAAACAAACCAAAGGCCTTATGAAGCCTAAATGCCTCAAACACTTTTAAGCCAAGGGAAGAAAAATAAGCTCTTTTCTTGTCTTCAAAATCATTCAACTTTTCCATGGCACTATGGTACTTTATTTTTTCGTCAAAGGACACGAATAAATAGAAGTGGTCAATCGGCTTCACTGAAAACGGGCTCAAAGATGCGGATGTGGCACTTTCTTCCCGTCCTTGGTGTCGGCGACCATGTTGCTCGGCCAATTTTTGGGATCCACCTGCATGGGGGTCATCAGTAGGGAGATTAGTCAGTGTTTACTTTATACAATTTCATACCTCCGCCACCGGGAATGTCGGCGATGAGGGTAAGGCGTTTGAGAGGATCCTCGATTCCTAAAAGATTGTAAAGGTTATTAGAGAGTTCAAAGTCCTCTACGCAGAGATACGCCACATTCTTCTCGATATAACTCCACAACAATCGCTGCTGCATTGCAGCGTAGGCGCTATTGTTCACTAAACCATCGAGATTAACCATTTGCATGTTTGAGAAATAAGCAAGCACTCCCGTGGAAAATGCCCCCACCGCAGATCCCGCGGGCAGATGATCGTTCAGCCATTGAGACGCAACAAAGAACTGACTACCTTGCAAGAATCGCCCGCGATCCGGCCGTAAATTCTTGCTCCAAGTTACAGCAAAAGAGAAAAGTACTAATCCCGTCAATATAATCCCTAGGACATGTGCGCGCGATATGGAACCTCGGATGTTTTGTAGCACGGTAACGATCATGATCACGAAGAAGAGATCGAAAGATACGAAATACCAATCACGCGCCGTCCACCGAATACTCGCATCCGCTACAAAAAGCATGGCAAATCCAGCGAAAAGTGCGATCGTGACTGGTACACCACGTTTTTTTTGTAGGGCAATATCACCTCGAAGCACCAGCAAAGCAAATATGCCAGCAAATGCCGACCCAATCGCGAACATCCCCGTTTTTTGCAGAATAGTGCCAAGGTGGTATTGAGATTGTTTGATTATCGTTGAGAAGAACGTCCAGATACCGGTGCCGTTGAAATATTCTACTGCAGCGTGACTCATGAGGGCTCCTGCCGAGGCCGCAGAAGTCAACATCATCCCGTATGTTAGATAATTCCAGATCAACCATGGGAGAATGAGTGCCCCGGTGCATAGGGCCGTAATGGCGACCGGTATCAATGTATTCACTGCGCCACGCCTCATGAATAACCAAATGAGTAACGCTACTATGTAAAAAGCGTAATCAATTCGTGCGAGTACCATAAGCCCGCCCACAATGCCAATCAACCAATATCCGCCGATCGGTCGTTCTTCCTCAATGCGCAACGCGAGGAGAAAGAAAACGGAAAAAAGAAAGAGTGCCAGCGATGTCTCGAGTCCATTGATAGTTTGATACAGCAAAAAGGGGTTCAGACACCAGACAATGAGGCCAAAGATACGTATGGAACGGCTACTTGAGAAACGACCGAGAATATGAAAGACTAACAGTGCGGTCCCCACATTGAGCACTACAGAAAGCAAAAGAGCGACGCGAACTGCTTCGAAGTCTGGAAAAGGCGAGGCGAAATATTCGGAAATCGGGATCACGACGAGCATCCAAAGTGGATGATACCCGTTCGTGATATGAATCCCATCAAGAGAAGAACCTAGTCCCGTTACAATATTGCGAGCGATCTGGAAGTAATAAAAAGTATCATCGGCAAACAGCGAGTTTATCACGAACGTCATCGGCCGAGTTATGAGCCACAACTGAAGGGACGCAAGGGTCGCGACAACACCGAGCACTGGCCACCATTGTCTGCACCATTTCGTGACGTTATCCATAGTCGATAGCATAGCATTCGGATGTATCTGTCTTTCTAAATGTCTATGCGTCAGAACATCATTTTAGCGAGTGAGAGAATCCCTTGCTTCCATGGAACTCTATGAGTAACGCCACTTGCGTTTTTGAATTCGTATCGGTGGGTAACGTACCAATCGTAATTACGCACAAGCGCCTGTTTGTTCGAATATTTTGGATGCCATCCGAGCTGCGATTCAGCTTTTTCGATTGAGACGAAACTATCTTTTGAGGCGGTCTCATACACCCACTTGTAAAGGGGGGAGATTCGGAGCACTTCCAGTAAGCGTAGCATCCATATCATCGGTGTTGCCGGAAACCCCCGGATTTTCTTTCCGAAGCCTGCTCGGTCAAGTACTGCCTGGTAGTCCTCTTTCATCGTCGTAAAGTCCTTTGCGCCAATGTTGAAGGTATCGTTCACTTTTTCTCGCGGAAGCGTTGTACAGAGATAGATCGCCTCGCAAAGATCTTCTACATCGAGTAATTGGTAGCGGTTCCTGCCGTTTCCGATCATCGGGAACCCGCGTCCATCCGCTGCCCAGTCATAGAAAAGCGCGAATACACCAAGCCGCTCGGGACCGACGAACGACTTCGGCCGGATGATCGGCACGCACATTCCCCGCTTTCGATACTCGAGACACACTTCCTCCGCCGCGATCTTCGCTTTGCCGTACTCGCCCACGCCGTCAAGTTTGTCGTTCTCATAGATCGGATGATGATCTGGAATGCCGTACACAGCCGTTGAGGAGATGTGAATGACGCGGGAGATGCCATTCGTATGCGCAGCCTCAAGCGTGTTGCGCGTGCCATCAATATCGGTCGAACGTATGTCCTCTGCGCTGTAGAGCGGGAGAGCCGCGGCGGTGTGTATCACGACGTCGGTTCCGCGCATGCTCTCCTCCAATTTCTTCGCGTCGCGGATGTCACCAGTTATCTCCGTTATGGTGCTTCGTTCCGGATACTCAAAGAGTGCGAGGTCGTACGAGACGACGCGATGTCCGCGCTCGAGCAGATAGCGCACTATGCTGATGCCCAAAAATCCCGAGCCGCCCGTGACAAAGTAGGTCGACATACATTAGTGATAGAACAGTATAAGCATGAAAATCATCCATGCGGCACCAAGCCCAAGGACCCAGCGGTCCTTGAAGATGAACGTCTCTGGATATTCAGCGCCCTCGTCCGCCGCGTACATGCGGTTCAAGAGCCGGAAAACCGCGGCAAACACGAAAATGGTCGAGTACACGGCGTAGGGCGAGTGTGCGCCCAAAACACTGTAGAGTCCGTACGACGTGACAGCGAGCGTGGCGGACGCCGCAAGGAGCATGTCGAGTGTTGTGTGCGTGTACGACGCGAGAACAGCGCGGCGCGAACTATGCGCGAACTCAGCCCGCCGTTTTCCAACCACCAGAAAGAGGGCGCCGAAAAGAACACACAAAATGATCCACGGCGAAACGTACGTCGCACTCGCTTCTCCACCCGCTATAATGCGAAGTACGTAGAAGAATGCGATCGCAGTGATGTCGATGATGGCGATATTTTTCAAGAGCGTACTGTAGAGTATGTTGCCGAAGGCGTAAGCGAGAATCGCAGGAACGATAGCGGGCAGCATAAAGAACCCGATGACCGCGAGCGCGAGAAGCAACCCAAACATCGTCCACGCCGCAGCGACCGATATAGCGCCCGAGGCGATAGGGCGTGAACGCTTCGCGGGATGCAAACGATCCTGCTCGACATCGCGCAGATCGTTGAAGATGTACATGGCGCTCGAGACAGCGCAAAAAACGGCCGCCGCGACCCCGACGCGCATTATTATGCCTGGTTGCGTCGCCTCACTCGCGAAAAATACAGGTGCGAAGACGAGTATATTTTTTATCCACTGCAGCGGGCGCATGAGAATGACGTATGGAAGCATCGGGAAGACAGCACGAACGGTGGAGGACGCGATGTCGTCCATAATATAGATGAGTCGAATAGCGGCACCGTCGCCTGCGTGGCGAATGCGGCGCACCGGTACGAACTCGGCGCCCACATTGGCGGCAAAGAGTCCGTCGGTCACGGACTTGTCGCCAATCACGATAAGGCGCTTCCCATCGCGCGCGATTCCTTCGATAACGCGGCGGCTCGGCTTGGAGTGCGTCGAGTCGATGAAGCCTGCACCGTATTCCTTGGCAAGCGAGCGCGTGCGCTCTCGATGTCCATTAGAAAAGAGAAAGAGTTCGGTCGTCTGCGCGAGCCTGCGCACTTTTTCGCCCACGTGCCGCTCGAGGACGTCGCCCTTGTCGGGAAGGAGAGTACCGTCGACATCGAGGATTACGAGTGCGCCGCTTAGCGCGTGTTCATCCAGATCTTCGAACGAAAGCATACTCTAATGCGCGGCAGCTAACGCAACACCGATAATGATGAGCGTGTATCCGACGAATTGCATCTGCGAGATGTTTTCACGGAAAAGAACGAGCGAAGCCGTGATCACGAGTAAAAACGTCATACCGACCATGACGGGATACGCAACCGAGAGCGGCAGAGCACGCAGAGCGAGAAAATACGCCAGGACGTTGAGCGCAAAAAGAACGAGACCGCCCAGTAGGACCGGACTCCACATCAGCTGAGGCACGAGAGGTTTTGTCTCATCGATCCCGCTGCCAGCCATTTTCAATAGAACATTCGCGCTCGCGTTAAGGATGAATGCGACAGTTAGATAGAAGTATCCCATAAGCGGCTCCTCTAGAGTCCCTTCGCAAGCCAGCCTCCGTCAATGTAGAGGTCTTGCCCCGTCATGTATTGCGAGGCGTCCGAGCACAAAAAGATGATTGGTCCTATAAGATCGTCTGGGCCACCCCAACGGCCAAGGAGCATATGGTCGCTCCGTTGTTTATTGAGCACGGGGTCATTAAAACTCTTCTTAGTCATGTCAGTTTGGAAATACCCGAGCCCCAAATTATTGACGCGGATGCCATACTTTGCCCAGTCAAAGGCAAACGCCTTTGAAAGTTGTTTGAGGCCTCCCTTGGCTGCAACATACGCAGGATTGCCAGGAAAACCCACTTCAGAATTAATGCTCGTTATATTTACGATAACTCCCGACGTGTGCTTAATCATTTCTCCTGCGACGAGTTGTGAAATGGCAAAAACCGCACGCAAATCTGCATCGAGTGTTTTATCCCAGTCTTCAATTTTGTAACTTTCGCTCGGGTTGCCCATGCTTATCGCTGCATTGTTAACCAAGATATCGATGTGCCCGTCTTCCTTTGCGACTGTGCTAACTTCTTTTGCCAGAGACTTGATATCAGTAACATCTATCACATGCGTACAGGCGTTTTTGTGCATTATTGTATTTTCTTTCATCTTCGTTCGCTGGAAGCAGTGCACTTTTGCCCCTGCATCAAGGAGGGCTTGTGCGAAGGTTTTGCCATTTCCACGGGAGGTGCCGGTGACAATAGCGACCCTGCCTTTAAGAGAGAATATGTCTGGTTTAGTCATAACAAAAGTGATAGTATCGGTTTTTCGCTGGTATGACAATGGGCTGTACCGAGCCCAATTTTCAGAAACCTTAAGTCCCGTGCGACCGAGTGTGTGTTGTTTGAGTGCCATAGTTTAACCAATCATACGCTCGGCGACAACGTCCGACAACTAAAACAATTCGGTTGCGCCCCACCCAATGTCAGGCTACAGTTCCTCAAATGTCTATGAAGCGGCACATTCCGGTCATCATGGCGACCCAGCACCCGGATAATGCCCACAGTCCCTTCTGGAAGCCGGTCCGAGGCTTCGTGAGTGCCGCCGAAGAACTGCACGAGGCCGTGGTATGTTTTCGCGATCTCTCTGCGCAGGAGGTCATGTGGGATTTCGAGGGCAAACATGCCGACGAGGCGGTCGTGGACAAGCTGTTCTCGAAGTATTACGCGTATTTCAAGAAACACCTCTTGGGAAAGGACAAATTCCTGACGTTCCGCTTACCCAACGTGTGGAAAGAAAAGGGGTACAGTTTCATTCGCACGCTCATGGTAATTCTCACGAGCGAGGATATCGCCCACGACTTGAAGTTCAGGGCGCGGCCCCTCTTCGAGGTCATCCTGCCCATGACGGAGAGGCCGGAGCAGCTCATGTACATTCAGACTTCATTCCAAAAACTGGCGCACTTCAAATCAAAGATCTTCACCCACCGCTCTGATCGAAATTGCGACCATGTGGAGATAATTCCGCTTGTAGAAGGAGTCGAAGATCAGTTGCACGTCGCATTGCTCCTAACTCGCTATGTAGCTCTGTACAAGAAATTTTTCCATCGTAACCCCGCTTCGCTCCGACCTTTTTTGGGCCGCTCGGATCCGGCGCTCTTGAATGGCCTCGTCCCGAGTGTGCTTGCGTGCAAAGTGGCGCTCTCCGAAATACATGGGTTCGGGAAAGTGCACAGGCTTCCTATGTATCCAATCCTCGGGGCAGGAAGTTTCATCTTCCGCGGTGGCTTGAGTCCCGCGCGCGCTCAAAAATTCATTTCCGAATACGGAGGTGCGTGCACGGTTACCGTCCAATCTGCCTTTCGGTATGATTATCCTCTACCGCAGGTTAAAAAAGCGATCCGGTATTTGCGCCGTGCAGTGCCGAAGAGCAAGGTCCAGCATGTGAATGAGCTGGACATGGCACCTGTACGCGCCATGATCGAGATCTTTTCCAAAACATATCGCTCGACCGTCCTTAAGTTACTGAGGGAGATGGGGCCCATATTTGCGACCGTTCCCAAACGGAGAGAGCGACGCGAACAGATGGGCCGTTTTGCCTACCACCGCTACATGGAGAAACATCCGCTGCCGCGCGCCATCGACTTTGTCGCCGCGTGGTATTCAATAGGAATACCTCCGGAGTTTATTGGTTTGGGGAGAGGGCTTAGATCTCTTGACGCGCGTGAACTGAAAATCCTGAAGAAATACTATGTGAATTTCGAAGGTGACCTCATGGAGGCGGGCAGATACATCAACCACAGAAACATCAGATGGCTTGCTAAAACGAATGCATCGTGGCGCCTGATACAAAAGGATATCGAGCTTGCCGAGGAAATTTTAGGTGTCCGGTTCGGCCCAAAGACCAAAAAAGAATTGCTTCATGCTCGCCTTACATCCCGACTCCTGCGGCATCGCAACGACAAGAAAGAAATGAGTCGCCTTATCGCCGAGACGGGGAAATTGAGGAGAGGCTTGGGTTGAACGTTCCCGACCAAAAAGAAACCGCCCCCGTCGCGCGCGAACGCAACGGGGGTCGGTAGGTTGGGTCGGCGTCAGCCGACAATGTGCTTCAGGTATGCATCTACGGAGTCGAGCACTACCGCCGGCGTCGGGTCAAGGGCGATCAGGATCGACCCTGCAACGACGACACACGCAAGGACAATGCGTCGCTTCCCGGCTCGTTCACGCAGGAGCCATACGCCTCCGATCACTGTCATGACGATCGCGAGTCGTTTTAAACTCCCGATGTAGGCAATCGGTGCAAGCCGAAAGCCAACACCGAGAAGAACGAAGGGCGCTGCGAAAAGCACTCCGAGCGTGACCAACGAGCGCCAATTTCGCCCGAAGCGATGCGGGAACGGCGCGAAGTTTCCTTCGTCTTTCGCCGGCGCACGACGCGTAAGCAGAGCATAGACGATCGATAGAACGCCGAGCTCGATTGTCACGGCAAGTATCATGTCGCCGTGACGGGCAACGAGTCCATCGCCCATGAGGCCGACCGTTGCGCAGAGGGCTCCGAGGTATGCCCAGCGCAGACCTCGCATCCTCTTTTGCTCTTCTTCCGACCTGCCCTCGGTGCGCCGAAAAGCGAGCCAGAAGAAGAGCGGCACGAAGTACTCACGCAGAGGCGCTCCTTCCCGCGCATGCGTGTATACGCCAACTACGATGAGGCCGATCCCGATGAGCCCGAGCATGCTCGGGAACTCACCGATCATCAGCCCAGTTAGCAGTACGAGACCCGGTGTCATCGCCGCAATGGGAGACCTGAAGGAGGCGTCCAAAAGCCGCGAAGAGCGCATGCCGGCGAACTGTATGACGATGTTCGCCGCCGTGGTCGCAGCAAGTGCGATCCACCACAGCACATGATTTCTTGTTTGTGGTGCAAGCGTATCCCACCAATCTCCCGCACTCACGAGGAACAATGCGCACATCATGCTCGCGATGCCGCACTGTCCCACGCGCAACTCGTACTCCGTAAACTCGCTCCGGTTAAGAAGCCATTTACTGAATATTTCATAGACGCCGATGACCGCCGTGGCGGCCAGCGTCATCACAAGTGCTAGCCATTCCATGGCAAACCTCCGGTTGAACTACGCGGTCAACACTGTACAACGTGATAGGAAGCGCGTCAAAATGGGGAGACAACGAGCTATAATGCTCGAATGAACTCTGGAATTCCGGTTATCGGCGTCCTGGAAGGGCGGCTGACTCCTTCGCGCGAGCGGGGGGTACAGTTTTTTCCTGATGACAATTGGGAGAAGGAGTTCGAAGATGCGAAACAAATCGGACTTTCTGCGATAGAACTTCTCGTACGTCCGAAAGGTTTGCGCGAGCATCCCCTTTTGAGCCCGGAAGGTCGTAATCGGTTGATTGAACTTTCTAAGAGCAACAATATCGCGATTCCTTCCGTCCACGGCTATTACCTCGCCGAAGATCAATATGCAAAGGATATTGTCGATGTCGTGTATGCAACAGCCGAAATTGGAGCGAAGGTCGTTCTTATATCTTTCTTCAAGGAGCGAAAGCTCTCCCTTTTGCAAGATTCAACGTGGGACCGAGCCCACCAACTCCTCCTACCAGCAACAAAAGCCGCACAAGAGACGGGAGTGCAACTCGGAATAGAGACGGAACTTTCAGCGCAAACCATTCTTGAATTTATTGATCGTGCACTCGTGCCGGAGGCATTTGGCGTATACTATGACTTAGGGAATCAATTTGCGTGCGGGTTCTCCGTAGCGGATGAAATCCGTTTTCTGAAAGAGCATGTCGTCGGAGTGCACATCAAAGACCGTTTGCCGAATACCGATCCTGCGGTAGAAAGTAAATCGGTGCCGCTCGGCGAAGGATGTGCGGATTTTGAAAGTGCTTTCAAGGCACTTAAAGACATCGGCTACTCCCGCCCACTTATTCTGCAAGGGGCTGGCGGAGAAGACGGAAAAGAGTTAGAACGTAACAAACAGTATCGCGAATTTACCGAATCTATCGCACAAAGAATATGGCAGAATTAAATCCACTATTTTCTCTTGAAGGTCGCGTTGCTATCGTGACTGGCGGCGACGGGCGCCTCGGCATTGAGCACGCAAAGGCGTTGAGCGACGCGGGAGCAAAAGTGTATTCCTTTGACACCGTCCGCGCGGATGCGCTTGCGAAAGTTGCCACACACATTGACGTTGACATTACAAAGCTCGAAGATATTGCCCGCGCTGTCGCACAAGTTGTGAAAGAAGCAGGGC
>CAZFMA010000021.1:0-3385 GCA_964520015.1 uncultured Candidatus Saccharibacteria bacterium | reverse complement strand
GTGAGACCAAAAAATATTCCTAGATCGTTCCATCTCCCGATGACACTCATCGTCCGTTCAGGGAAAAGCCCGAAAGAAAAGAGATCCGGCCCGAATAGGAGGCGTGCGAGGTGAAACAGGGAGATAAAGAGAAACGACGCGAAAAGGGCGACAAAGGAGTATATAACACTGCTTTTCGTGCGGCACGCAAGCACAGTCAAGATGAAGGGAATAAAAAGAAGCAGGACTGCAAACGCTGTCTCGGATTCAAATCCCTGTCCGAAGAGAGAAACAGCCGACGCAGAAGAAAAAAGGGCAGATAGAAAATAAACCGCCGGTATGAGAAACGCCACTCCCGTCAAGGCATTCAGAGGGAGCAACGCGACACCACGACGCAGAACATCAATGAGTAAAAAAGCGAAGAGGAGAAAGGTTGAGAATACAAAAAAGAGCATTTTCGAAAACTGAAGTCCAACCAATGGTATAAAAAAAACAGGCAGCAAAAAAATAAGTCCTGCCACGATGACAGACGGAAACGCATTTTCATCACGAACCTTTTCGGGAGCGGAGGTTTCCATGTATATGAAGTGTCCTTTAGTATAACAAGAGCCTCGAGGGAGCTCAAATGACAAAACCCGCTTTCGCGGGTTTTGTCATTTTTCTGTTTGTGCCTGTAAGCCGAATTCTGTATCCAGCACCACTTTTGATCAAGAATAATTCCAAACCAAAAGTGATGCTGGACGATAGCCATTTATCTGGTCCGGCGATTACTCGTCGGATCTAGCGGCACTCTCTCGACGCAGAGCGTCGAGCGCGGACATTCGCAGACTTGACGCAGACGGCCGCAGATGAAGCTTCTGCTTCAGATTCTGCGTAATTCTGCGTTCGTTCTGCGTGTTCTGCGTTCGATGCTCCGCATCGAAAACACGACCTTGCACCCAGGTAAGGATTTAGCCGTTTCACCCTTCGACTTCGCGTAGGGCACAAACCCTACGTTTCCTTCGAAGATTCATCCCTTGCGGGATGCCTGCTTACTTTCATTTGCAGACGTCACTGTTCGCACCTCGCGGATTACTCCGGATGGGCGTTACCCCCTAAACGCTTCGCTCACGCGAGCGTCGGGCCGATCATTCAATCGTTAAGACAGAATGATTTAGGCACTACCCTTTTATCCCCCGCCAAAGGCGGGGGAGAGAGTTCGGACTTTCCTCTCTCAAGATTTTCTTGAGAGCAACTATCCAGCACAAACTGTGCCTAACATAGCACAAAGGGAACTTCGAGGCAAGAGTCTATTCGATTTCACAGATTCCGCCAACGCAGGCAAGCTCTTTCTTCATTTCTGTTTCATCCTGCCGTTCATAGGTTATAAGTTTCGAATAGTCGACGTCCTTGAAACGCGAGAGAAGTTCATTGTAACGCGCCTCGTCGATCTCCTCATAGGGTGCGAGTTGGTAGACGTGGTTCGTGCGCGGCAAGAATGAGAGACCGCCGATAATATCCCAATGCTCATAGAGCCAGTTAGCAACCACGATCCATTCATCCTCGCCGACGGAAATCGTCGTCGAAGGGTTGTGTTCAGTGTAATGTTCTTTCACGTTCAGCCAGTGCTTGAGCTGTTCGAGAGCCGAAAGATCGTTGCGGAAAATTGATCCCGCCGGAGCCTGAACCGGAAATTCAAAGACGTACGTATTCGCATTCTCCTTCGATTGGCCAACTTCCGGGTGACATGGCACACCTTGATCGCGAAGCAGTTTAAAGAGCGAGTCGGTCGAGGAGATGCGGATACGACGTATGTAGTAGGGCGCGTGGCGCGCATGCATGCCGGAAGCGCAGTTCACCATCTGGGACACCGTGCCAGACGGTTTGACGCAGGTGATTGCTGTTGAAGGATTGACACCGAAACGCTTCGCGTACTGTGTGTTGATTTTTATTGCTTCATCTTTGAGTTTTGAGAGAGTGTGCGGGTCACGTACCGCGGGAGAATCCCATTGGCCGGTGATGGAGACGCCGAGGAGTCGTTCGCGTTCGCAGTTTTCCGTCCACTCTTTCGAAAGGTACGAAAAGCGTGTCAGCGTGGATTGATAGGTGCCGAGAATGGCCGCAATCCGCATTTTCCGCAGAAGTGTCGCTTCGGTGTCCTCTGCGCGCGCGACCACTTCGGTTAAATTGCAGAACTGTTTCGATTGGAGAATGATTTCTCCGCACGGATTCGTGCCGATAGATCCCACGATGCGCTCGCCGGAGTAATGCCCACTCTCCTTCAGCGCCTCAATCCGGCGCTCAGGAAGCTGGCGATGCAGTGACCCGCGGTTGAAGATGCCGCGCTCGCCGGTTTGACTTTTCATGAGTGCGATCCACTCGTCCATGAATTCGGTCGAGGAGGGCTTCTGGTCGTAGACGGCGGAGTTGTTGGCAATACTGCGCTGCATTTCCGTCATGTAGAATTGTCCCTTCTTAGCATCACGCATTTCCGGATCATCGAGATCGGAGAGCGAAATCATAGCGCTACGGCGGACCCCACCAGCAACCACGGCTTCCCCGATCTTGCAGATAATGTCGTGTGCGTTTAAGTTCGTGAGCCTCCTCCCCTGCCTTGTCAGGATCTTCGCGCGCGTGAAATCAAGGAGCTGGCGAAGATATTCCGGACCAGAACTTTTTCCTCCCATGGTCTTAAGGCGGGCTCCTGCCGGACGCACTTTTGAATAATCGAATGTGACATCATTGCCGTTAAACCACGCTTCCATACCATGCGTTAGTGCATCCGCCCACCCTTCTTTTGAATCCGCGATGACATGCGTTGGAAGTATGGTACCGGTCTGGGGTTTTATTTGCGGAAGCGCCTGGATATTCTTGCTCTCAACGGAGAAACCGACGCCGGTGCCGCTCATCGAGAGATACATGATTTCGGCAAAATCTTGAATCTTTGAAGGTGCAATATACGAGCAATTATAGGCGCAGACGTTACATCGGCGTGCCGCGGTGTCGGAGAACTGCATGAGACGCATTGAGGGCAGGGCTTCCTGCTTCAAAATCGCGGCGCGAATCTCTGCATACTCTTTGTCGGAGAGTTTATTGCCGATATTTTCTTTCATGAACGCGAGGTATCGGTCGACGGTCTCAATCCATGTTTCGCGCCGGCCCTCATCGTCGATCCACTTGGCATACGTTCGCAAGTACACGAACTCGCCAAGAGGATTTCCTTTAAAGTACTGCGCACTCTCCTCCGTGAGTTTTCGAACATGTTCGGGAACGACGATGCCCTGCTGTCGCAATCGCGCTCGCTTGTCTCGATAGAGAATGTACGCTTTCGCTGTTGCGACATAGTCGCTCAAGATCAATTCCTTCTCAATCGTATCCTGGCACCCCTCGACGGTCGGCATAAAGTTCTTGTACTTGCGCGCAATAC
>CAZFMA010000020.1:0-3821 GCA_964520015.1 uncultured Candidatus Saccharibacteria bacterium | reverse complement strand
TGAGTTTTCCGAATACTGCGGAGATGGGAGCTTTAAAAATCTTGAGCCGGTTGTGAAATCATTCCACGTGACACACTAAACTTCACTTGTGCAGGGGCGCGATCCGTTCGCGCACCCGTGCGAGCGTATCTGTTCCAATCGCGAAGTGGATGCGAATGTACCCCGTTGAAGTCGTTCTCGGCGCGAAAAATGGAATACCGGGAGCGACCGCGACTCCCACGTCTAAGAGTTCTCGCATGGCGGCCATATCATCAGCTCGATGATGTTCCACCAGCATATAGAATGCGCCGCTAGGAGGATGCGGAGTCATTCCAATGGCGCGGAAAAGTTCCGCGACAGCATCACGCTGTTGTCGGTAGAGTGTTCGTATCTCGGCAAGAAACGCTTCGAGCGTATCTCGGTGATCCCGCAGCGCTCGCGCCATGACCCACTGCGGAAGAGATGGACTCCCCACATAGAGAGCGTCATGAACAGCGGCCATTGCGGCAATCCGTTCCGGTGTTGAAACGGCGTAGCCGACGCGCCAGCCAGAAATGGCGAATGTCTTGGAGAATCCGCGGAGGAGTACTACCCGCTCGAGACTTGGCGCAAGATTCAGCACCCGCGGCGGGGTTCCTTCCCAGATATATTCCTTGTAGATCTCATCAATAAGGAGTAAG
This sequence comes from uncultured Candidatus Saccharibacteria bacterium, assembly GCA_964520015.1. GTDB lineage: Bacteria > Patescibacteriota > Minisyncoccia > Phycocordibacterales > UBA2100 > UBA10103. The sequence continues at coordinate 3,162 of CAZFMA010000020.1, read as the reverse complement.
AGTTTCTGTTCTTCCGCAAGTCTGATGAGTGTTTGGATATCTTCCGTACTCCACACGTATCCAGTTGGGTTCGCAGGGTTCGCGATCAGAAGGGCGCGTGCCTGTGGTGCCGCTCGTCGCAGCGAATCCCAATCTGGCTCAAAGCGTCCACGGCTACGCACGTGTATGGGCGTGCATCGCGCCGCGCGAATCGCCCAGTCATGCGCGGGATAAAATGGTTCACACAGAAGGACACCGTCACTCGGCCGGAGTTCGGCAATCAAGGCAGACACCAGTCCGCCGGTCACTCCTTGGGTACCGAGGACGTGATCTTTCGTCATGTGTTCCGAGGTTTCTTCTTGAAGGAGCGACGCAATCGCTTCTCGGTATTCAAGAAGGCCGAATGGGGACGTGTACACGTGCGCGCGTTGCTGGAGGGCCGTCTCGCTCAAGAGCGATAATAGTACTGGCGGTGGCGCGGCATGCATGACTCCTTGGGCAAGATCAATGGCCCCGCGCCGAACCGCCTCATCCGCCATACTCCGTCCGGTGGGGACAAGTGGCGTTGCCATGAAGTTCGGGTTAAAGACCTTGCTGCGTAACAAAACGGAAGGTTCGCACAACAGTCTCGGCAGGTCCGGTCTTGTCTGGCTCTCCCGAATGCAGAATAAAGTGCGCGACCCGTGTGCCAGTTTGTAATGTGATAGAGGTTGTTGTCCAGCCGAACTCATCCCGGACAACCACCTTCTCCGCGCGTATCCCATTGATCAGTATAGGTTCGCGGCGTACGATCGTAACATCGGTGCTCCACTCTTTTACGATCTGTTGCGATTTGCGGACTGCCTCTTCCGGAGTGCTCAAATCGAAAATATACGCCAAAATTTTCTGCTGATCGCCCTCTATATGTCCTCCCGACACTTTGGAGATAGGGAAACTATACAAAACAAAATTATTCCGATTCTGCTCTTCCGCCTCAGCGATACTAGCATACTCTTCTAAGGTTCCTTCGCGACTCCATTCTTGGGGATACTCAATGACAAAGTTATGTCTGCTGTTATAAACAGTTCTCGGTACGGTAAGGTTGGACAAAGAAGAAGACGACCCACGAGGTGGAAGCACGCGTCCTTCCGCGAATGTGCTGCTTGCCCGCGCAGACGTTGCCCAGTGCGGCTGACCCGATCGATCTCGAATTGCCACCGCATCAATTTCGTTCCAGCCTGGAACGATTTCAGAGTCCAGAACAAGCGTAACCCGCGTGATGCTTTGTTGCTCGTGGAGCGGAATCTCGAATACTCGAGGCATCGTTTCAGGGGGTACTGCTTCAGACTGCGGTTTCGGAGTGGATTGGTACACGACGCGCTCTTTCCCCTGTGTCGTCCGGACCGTCGCTTTGCTTACCGCACCCGGGTTATACGTTTCATAGACTTGAATAGCCGTCCCTTGAATTGGATCGAAGGTGAGTTCTAGCCACTCTTGCTGGCCGTCAGGAGTCAGTGACGCCCACGCGGTCCGCATATCCCCATACTCAAAAGTATCCGGCACGCCTGTTGCTTGTTCGGGACTCCATGCTGGAGCCTTGAGCGTATCCGTCATCGGTTGGTCCTTAAAAAAATCCTGTAATGAGGGCGTGGATGACGGGACGACAGACGGTTCCGTCGTAGGCATTGGTATTGCAATGCTGTTTAATGGTGTTTTAAGAAGTAGAAAAAGGATAAGAGCGCTCAACACTGTCGTGATGACGCTTGATACCACAATAAGGACGTGCGTTTTATTCATGCCGAGATGGTACATTAAACCGGGTGCAGATGTCTATCATGGCTCAGAGTGGGCGGCCGGATGAGCAGCGAGTATTCGCGTCATTGACATTGTTTCTGTTACTCTAGAAGAACTGCTTTACGCTATGCGCCGAGCTTCGTGTATGACCAAGGATCACAAAATTATCCAAGCCACTTGCCCAACTCGTATAGACTTTACTGGTGGTTTTACAGATGTTCTGCCTTTCCGAGCTACGCAATGGGTGAGTCATGTCAATTTGGCAATCGACCTGTCGATTACCGTTCTCCTCGAACCGCGAAACGATGGCCTGATCAGCATTGAGGATCATCGCGGCAACACCCTAGTTCAGGCACACTACAGTAGCGATATTGAGGATCGATATTCCCTGGTTAAAACAGCCCTTAGAAAGTTTGGAGTAGAAAACAATCTTGGTTTAGTCATTAATTCAAAGGCGCCCAGCGGTGCTGGTTTGGGAACTTCGGGAGCGTTGAGCGTTGCGCTTACGGCAGCATTCATGCTTCTTAGGGGAGAGACCTTACCAAAGAACTTGTTGAGCTTAGCAGTTCTGGCGGCTGACGTGGAACGAGAGTCGGGTGTGGTGGGAGGGCTTCAAGATCAGTTTGCTGCGACGATGGGAGGACTGAATGTATTTCGATTTTACAGGGATGAGTATGCATCAAGGCGAATAAATCTCACTGATACATACATGGGAGAATTAGAGCAACGCTTGCTTATTGTATACCCCGGCGGGGACCGTCGTTCGACTGATACTGTCACTGGCGTTATGGATGAGTACCGGAGCGGAAATCCGACCGTAACCAACGCCTTGCTTTCACTTGATTCGGCAGCCACAGAAATCGTGGATGCGTTAGAGTGCGGAGATTGGAAAAAGCTCGCCACTCTTTTCAGTACTGTTCTAGAACAACAGTTGAAGTTGCATCCCGGATTGGTAGATAGCGGTAATCAAAAAATAATTCATGAGCTACGCGATGAAAACGTGAATGGAGTCAAGTTGCTTGGTGGGGGTGGTGTGGGCGCGTGCCTGCTCGTCTTTTGTCCTGACAACGAATCAAGAAAAGTCGTAGAGGTTGTGTCCGAAATGAATAGTGTGAAAATTTTTCCCGTGCGCCGCGCAAAGAATGGTCTTCGTGTTGCTGTTCAGCATCAGGGATATGAAATTAAGTAAAAAGAACAATCAAAAGGATATTCAATCATGGAGCGTACAGAGCTCTCGGGTAGTTCTAGAGGATCGCTGGATGAAAGTACGAGCGGATGAATGCGTGACCAGTGACGGCAGTGTTATCGCTCCGTACTACGTGCTGGAATATCCGAACTGGGTCCATATGGTGGTTGTGAATGATAACAATCAGGTGCTTATAACAAGGCAGTATCGGCATGGAGCAGGCA
>CAZFMA010000019.1:0-11273 GCA_964520015.1 uncultured Candidatus Saccharibacteria bacterium | reverse complement strand
CTGTCATTATCTGCGGCATGCACGCGGGAGTCTCTGTGGGGCCCGACGGTGCGACACACCAGGCACTCGAAGATATTGCGATGATGCGCGCGCTTCCGAACATGATCGTGATTTCCCCGTGTGACTCCGAAGAGGGACGCAAGGCCACGCTCGCGCTTGCAAAATTAGGGAAGCCCGCATACATGCGCTTTGCACGCGAGAAGACGCCGATCATGACAACAAGCGAGACTCCGTTTGAAATAGGAAAAGCCAATATCCTCTGGCAAGGCCCGGCCTTGCCAGTAGTAGCGATCTTTGCAACCGGACCACTCGTACACAATGCGCTCCTTGCCGCACGTGAGCTTGAAGGAGAGGGGATCGCGGTTACCGTTACAAATGTGCACACGATAAAACCCCTGGATAGAGAGACAGTAGTTTCGCTCGCGCGACAAGCCCGCGCCGTCGTTACCGTAGAAGAACATCAAATTATAGGAGGACTCGGCGGCGCAATTGCAGAATTACTTGCGCAAGAATCTCCCTCCCCGATTGAATTCATCGGCGTCCACGACCAATTTGGCCAATCCGGCACGCCCAAAGAACTTATCGAGCACTACAAAATGGGTGTCTCACATATAGTAGAAGCAGTAAAAAAGGTAATCTCAAGAAAAGGCTCTGTTGAGGGAAGATAGAGGGATGGACAAACGTAGCTCTTATGACATAATGCCAGTCGAGTATAGCGTAACAACTTCAATTTCTCCGAAAGGGAGGTGTAGTCATGGGCTTCTTAAAGAGCTTGGTAATGCGGCTTCTCACCACTGCCGTTGGCGTGGGTATCGTGGTGGTCGGTGCCTTATACGCGTTGGGGGTGTTCGAACCTGAACCTCCTGTCGTCGAGCCGAGCGTGCAGGTCCAGGTGGCGTCGGACTATTGCGCGCAGCTCGGCGGCTTCGACGACGGCGCGACCAACGTCGAACGGCTTGCAATGGCAGTGGCGCACATCAATCTCGCCAAAGAGCGGAGTGCGCTGACCTGCGACATCTTCGGGAAATTCCAAACGCTCATCGGGCCGGGCAGCACAACTTTGTTGTCCTGGACCCGCTTCACGAGCGTTGTCTACGGACTTTCCCAAGTGTCGGATGCCAGCCTCGCGAAATACAATCAAGTGGGGCTGGACCTCCAGCAATATCTCACAGATCCGACGGAGTGGTTGAAGGAGTACCCGTGGCTCACGTGCGTAACGCACTACATACGCACGACGTGGCGAGGGTTTAACCCTTGGCCAGACCACTCGCTGCCGGACAAGATGCGGCTCGTGTGGACCTCACCAACGGGCGCCGAGTTCTTCTGCCCGAAGACGAAGGCGCCGCCATGAGGCACCTGCTCTTTCGACCACTTCGACCACTTCGATCGCTCGGCCCCAGCCGAGCGATCTTCTTATATGGCAGTCGCCTTGAACTCTGGGGGACGCTTTGCGTACCATTCTTCTATTTCATCTTTTGAAAGTAGCTTCGTTTGCGCACCCACGCCCTGTACGACGGACGCAGCATTGATAAGTCCGCGCAGTAAGGCCTCGTGAGGTGGAAGTCCGAGTGCTGTAAATGCGACCGTCGTGGAAGCCGTCGCGTCTCCCGCACCGGTGCGGTTTTTTGGCGGAGCGGGATCCGGATACATCGGCATGTGCCATGCGCCGCTTTCATCCAAAATATTCGAGCCATTGGGCCCGTCGGTCATGACAACGATCTTCGGTCCAAGTGAGTGTATCCCTTCCATAAGTCTTTTTACGTCGCCCTCTCTCGTCTTCAGTATCGTTTGCGCTTCCTCCTTATTGCAAAAGAAAAATTCTGTTACTGCATAGAGGTCTTTAAGCTCTTCAGCTCCCAATTTTATCTGGAAGGTTCCGGGCTGGAAGACGAGCTTAGTCTCCGGATGCTCCCGCATATATGCAGCAACTTCGTGATGAAATTCCTTTGCCGTTTCAGAAATTGATGAGAAATACAAATAGCGCGGTGGCTCAAGCCCTGAAGGCATGTGGTACTCGTAGCTTTCATGCTTAATGAGAATGGTGCGCTCGGGACCAAACATCAAGACGTAGTGATAATTCGTTTTTTTACCTTTTTCGATCGTCACGTATTCATCAGCAACTCCCTGTGCGCGCAGTGTTTCAAGGCAATGTGCCCCGTTTTCGTCGTCTCCCAGCCACGTAATAAAAGCGCTCGAAAGACCGATACGATGCGCGGAAACTGCCGCATTCGCCGCGTTGCCGACTGCCCGGATTTCGGTCACCTCTTCATACGGTACCTTGTCCCCGAAGCGTACGCAGAGCTCCCGCACCCCGTTGTTCATCAATTCTTCGGCATCTTTGAGCCGAATAAATGCATCGGTCGTGATGTCTCCGAGCGCGACGAAATCATATTTCATTCAAAAAGTATATCACGAGCGGTTGCATTCAGGGCGGAAATACGTATACTACGCGCCATGTTAGCCCTTGAAGTCAAAGCGCGAGAGGCGAATGATAATCCGACACAGCTTCGGAAGCGTGGTGCGGTACCGGCTGTTTTTTATGGTCCAAAAGAAGAGGCAACCTCTATTGCGGTAGATGCACTCAAGCTCGAGAAAGTGTGGCGGGAAGCAGGGGAGACCACCATCGTGGTTTTAAAGGGCGTGGGGGATGACAAGGATACTTTGATTCACGACGCCCAATTCCATCCGGTCACAGGACAGCTTTTGCATGCTGACTTTTACGTCCTTGAGAAAGGCAAGAAGATCACGATCAAAGTCCCTCTTGAATTTGAAGGCGTGGCTCCTGCAGAAAAATCCGGGCACATTGTTGTCAAAGCTCTGCATGAAATCGAAATTGAAGTTACTCCGGCGGAATTGCCGCACCACCTCGTAGTTGATCTCACCAAGCTCGTTGATGTCGGAAATCACATTATGGCATCGGACATCGCGCTTCCTCCGAGTGCGACTTTGCTGACGCACAAAGATGAGATCGTTGCATCGGTCACTGAATTTAAGGAAGAGAAAGAAGAGATTACTCCACCGCCTGAAACTATCATTACGGGTGAAAAACCTGCGGCTGAAGAAGGTGCTGTAGAAGGTGTCGCCGCACCAGCGGGAGAAGAGAAGAAAGAAAAGAAAGAGAAAAAAGGCGAGTAGCACCTCTAGTATACCCCGTGAGATAACTAACGCGAAATTTAGAGATAGAAAGCGCGTGTATTAAAGCGTTCGCTGTGTTTACGAAAATGAATACTTTATCTCATGGGGTATACTTGTTTGTATTCAGTATGCGCAATCTACGCATCGGTTTTTTTGCCGTGCTCCTGTGTGTAGGCGCTTTTTCGCTGCCTCAGTATGTACATGCCGTCACGAGCGCGGAAGAGCGTGCGGCACTCCAGGCGCAGCTCGACCAAATAGAAAAAGATATAGCAAACAATCAGGGGACGCTCTCTGAATTGCAAAAAGCACGGACGAGTCTTGAGAGTGCGATCAAGATCCTCGACAATAAGATCAAGATCGCACAGCTGCAGATCAAGCAGAGCGATCTTGCACTTTCCCAGATCAAAGAAAATATCGGAGAAAAGCAACTTGCCATACGCGCTGTGGACGAAAAGGTGGCACAGGGCGAGAAGTCTCTTGCAGTCCTCTTGCGACGTACGCGCGAGATCGATGATCTTTCGCTTGCCGAATTAGCGCTCGCAAAGAATCTCACTGATTTTTTCCAGGACATCGATGACTTTCAGGCCATTCAAGAAGGGCTTGGTGACTCGTTCCGGGAGATGGCCGCCCTGCGCGAAGATTTGAATAATCGAAAAGCAGATCTCGAAGACAAGCAGGACGAAGCGCAAAAAGTACGCACCGTGCAGGTCCTCGCGAAGGCGGCGATACAGAAAGATGAAGCGGAAAAGAAAAGTATTCTTACGGCTACCAAGGGACAGGAGAAAACCTATCAGCAACTCATCATGGAGAAACAAAAGCAGGCGGCCGCTATTCGAGCTGCCCTTTTCGGTTTGCGCGATTCTGCCGCGATTCCATTTGGTGTCGCGTATGATTATGCAAAACAAGCCTCAGCACTCACGAGTGTGCGTCCTGCGCTTATCCTCGCGATCTTGACGCAAGAATCAGATCTGGGGCAGAACGTCGGATCGTGTTATATCACTAATATATTGACGGGAAGTGGAAAAGGCAAAAATACGGGTACTCTTTTTTCAAATGTTATGAAGGCTCCGAGGGACACCGTGCCTTTTCAAGAGATCCTATCGACCTTGGGAGGCGATTGGTCCACTACCCCCGTGTCCTGTCCGCAGGGAAGTGGCTATGGGGGTGCAATGGGTCCCTCACAATTTATTCCTTCGACCTGGATGTTGTACAAATCGCGGCTTTCGCAGCTTACGGGAGAAGCGGCACCTGATCCGTGGAATGCGCGCACCGCGATTTTTGCCACAGCGCTTCTCATGCAGGATAACGGAGCGGACGGGGGGACGAGAACTAATGAGCGAACGGCTGCCCTCAAATATTTCGCCGGTAGTAACTGGAACAAAAAAGCGAACGCGTTTTACGGCGACAGCGTTATGGCATTGGTGGACGATATTCAGGCGGAGGTAGATATTTTGAACCAGTAACCTCGATGGTAATTTATCAGAAGCTAGTGATACTATTGGGGTGTGAGCTTTGAAAGACAGCGAGAACAAGACCATAATGAAGCGGCGAAACAGCGCATTCCCGAAGTTTATCAGCGAGAGCGCCTCATTCACGGGCATGGAATGTTGCCTCTTATCGGCGCGGTCGCGCTACAGGCGCTGATAACGTATCACGAAAGACCAGCTGAAGCTGCGGAAGTGAGAAGCGGGATGACATGGCAAGAAGGCTTCTCTGAACTGAGAGAAGATGTGTATAAGTCTCCGACTGAACAAGCGGCAGATGCGATAGTGCGTACCGATGGAGTGGTGTATTGGGTCGGATCGGAGCAAGGAGAAGAAACATCTGTGGGGCGCGGCGCAGATGCCATTCTCGAGAGCGTTAAGGATGAAATAGCGAACAAATCTCTTGAGAGTCTTTGCTCAACCCACACACACTCTATTCTTTCTGCTGAGAAAGCGAAGATAATAGATCACAAGCCAATAGAAGAGGCTTTAGCAAATATGACCACCACACTCTCATTCCCTCCGAGCTATGGTGATGTCAAACCTTCGCTGTTTAGTGTTGTGGGGATCGATTTTAGAATCGAAGAAGCCGGAGGGTACGTTGTAAACGTTGTTCTTGATCCATCTCGAGTGTGGCGTCATCGTGCGGTAACTGACGCAGATCAAAAGAGATTCCCCGATTACTTCAAGGAAATTTCTGATGCCAAAAAGACTCTCGCAGAATGGAGGCAACATACCAGTCAATTATTAGAGACATTTACAGAGGAAAGACTCGATCATCTCATAGCCTTATTGCCGAAGAATGAACAGGAATCAGTTAGGTCTTTGGAAGCCCATCGCAGAAACTTTACAGCACAACAAATACTTGAGGCAAAGCAGGGAGCGATACGCGTAGCGCTTCTCTCGGAAAACAATCTCGGGTTGGCAGCCGAAGTCTTCCGTGGTAACGATGTGGGTATCAAGCTTCAAGAACGGATACTATTGATTGTAGAAGGACAGAAAAGGGATATAGTGAGTTGGCAAGATGTTGTCTACAAGAAATGGGTCCCTGCTTCACTCCAAGGAGAACCGAGCCCTGAATTATATGCGAAACTCATCGAGGCGTATCTTCGCATCGGGATAGTTCTCGAGTCATTTACATATAAGGAAGTCGAGGACGATCCTCTTAAACTTTGTCGATGGCCTGAGAGCAGAATCCAGAAGTAATCTGTGTTGCAAAATACGATAAGAATATACCTGTAGGGAAGCATTGTCTTTTCTTAAGATTTGGGGTATTCTCTGCGGACATGAAAAAGGACATTCATCCGAGCACCTATAGGCAAGTCATTTTCGAGGACTCCACGTCGGGGAAGCGTTTTTTGATTGGTTCAACTGTTGAAACTACAAAGACTGACAAGTGGGAGGACAAGAAGGAGTACCCTGTTTTTCAGGTGGAAATTTCGAGCGCATCGCATCCTTTCTATACAGGAACGTCAAAGACTATTGATACTGCCGGCCGCGTAGACAAATTCAAGAAGCGCGCTGCGGCGAAGGGCACTGGAAAGAAGGCGAAGAAGTAAGCGCAATGAGGTGACACCTCATTGCATGAGGAGTCACCTCAAAAGCCGCAAACGCGGTACTATTTACGTATGACTGATAAATCTCTCAAGCCCGAAGATTACGCGAACGATCATCGTGTCTCTTTTCTTGTTGTCGAGTGGCAGCGTTTGTCGCAAGCAGAAAAAGACGCACAAGAGCTGATGGAAGTTGATCCTGCGATGAAAGAACTCGCGGAAAAAGAATTGAACGATATTGAAACCCAGAAGGACGCACTCATGAAGCAGATCGAGTCTATCGTCGGATCGGACAATGAGCGCGAATGGCCGAATGAAATCGTACTGGAAGTACGCGCAGGCGTCGGCGGTGATGAGGCATCCCTTTTTGCGGGAGAGCTTGCTGGAATGTATCTCGCATATGCTGGCACGCGTGGATGGAAGTGGCGCACACTTGATGAATCCCGTATGGATCTTGGAGGAATCAAAGAAACACAAGTTGAGATTAAGGGGGAAAACGTATACCGAGAATTGCAGTATGAGACCGGTGTACATCGGGTTCAACGAATTCCCGCCACAGAAAAAGCAGGTCGCACACACACCTCGACGGCATCGGTGGTCATTCTTCCCATCTACAAGCGTACGAAAATAATAATAAACCCGTCTGATATTGACGTAGAAACATCGCGCTCCGGCGGCGCGGGAGGACAGAACGTCAACAAGGTGGAAACAGCAGTACGCATCGTACACAGACCAACCGGCATCGATGTGAAATGTACCTCGGAGAGAAGTCAGGCGCAGAATAAAGAAAAGGCAATGACGCTTCTCGCGAGCAAACTTCAGCAGGCACAGGACGAACGCGAAGCTCGTGAGCGCGCGGCCGATAGAAAGCAGCAAGTAGGCACGGGAGATCGTAGTGAGAAGATCCGTACCTACAATTTCCCGCAGGATCGCATCACCGACCATCGTATTAAAGAGTCGTGGTCCAACATCCCGAAAATCATGGCCGGAGGGATCGGTCCCATCCTCCAAGCACTCGCCAAAGCCGAAGAAGAGGAACCTGTTGCGGAAAACGGCTGACCCCAGCACCAAAAGCCTCACGTATCTTTTGCAACGATAATTCTATCGGGAGCTGGCTTTGGTGCGGGGTTCCGCCAGACAAACCTTGCTTACGAGGCTCCATTTTGCTAGTATCTTCCACACATGGCAGCAGCAAGCGACATTCAGACACTCTTCAGTGCAGGCACGCATTTCGGCTATGCGCGTGCCCGTCGCCACCCCTCAGCGGTGGCATATCTCTTTGGTACTAAAGAGCGCACCGATATTTTCGATCTTGAAGAAACAGGCCGACGATTGGATGCTGCTCGAGCATTTGCCAGCTCGCTTGCAGGTAAGCAGGTTCTCTTTGTGGGTGGCAAACATGAAGCAGTCGGCATTGTGAAAGAAGTAGCAGAGCGCGTAGGCGCACCGTATGTCGCTGGCCGCTGGATCGGAGGGACTCTCACGAACTTCAAAAATATTCGCAAGCGTATTGATCGTCTTCAGAAATTGATGAGCGAGCGCGAATCGGGCGAACTTGAGAAATACACCAAGCGTGAGCGCCTCATGATCGATCGCGAGATCACCGAGCTCCTCGGCCGCTTCGGCGGACTCGTCAGCATGACCGAATTGCCTGCTGCACTTTTTATCGTCGATACCCGACACGAAAACACCGCGGTTTTGGAAGCGAATCAGCTCAAGATCCCCGTGATCGGCCTTTCCAGCTCTGATTGCGATTTCTCCCTTATCCAATACCCGATTCCCGGCAATGACACGTCGGTGCGCAGTATCTCACTCGTAACGAACTCCATTGCCGATGCGTATTCAGAGGGAAAGAAGACAGTGCCGGTCAGTCCACCTACCAAGTAATATCATGGCAGTTGATGAGCTACTAAAGAAGTTGCGGGACCCCGGTATCACATGCTTCGCATGGCTACGGGGCAGGCGAAACTAAATTATGGCAATCTCTGATGCATTGAAACAATTACGAGAAGAGACAGGCGTGTCTGTCATGCAATGCAAAAAGGCCCTGGAAGAAGCAGGGGGAGATATCGAAAAAGCAAAAGTTATTTTGCGCAAACAAAGTTCGGCCATTGCTTCCAGAAAAGCGGATCGCGCATTGGGAGCTGGGATCGCCGTGGCCTACACGCATGCTGGTGGTGCTGTTGTAGCTGCTGTTGTTCTTGCCTGCGAGACGGATTTCGTCTCAAAAAATGAAGAGTTTTCCAAATTGGCCTATGGGATAGCCATGCATGTTGCCGCGATGAACCCGCAATTTGTCTCACGTCACGATGTACAAGAGAGCGATCTAAAAGCAGCGCGAGAAGTCTTTGCAGAAGAAGCTGCCAAGGTCCCCGAGGCATCGCGCGCAAAAGCAATTGAAGGAAAAGTAGATAGTTATTTGCGCGAGCGCGTTCTTCTGGAGCAACCGTACGTGAAAGATCCGACTATAACGATTCGGCAACTCATCGAATCCGGAGTGCAGAAGTTTGGCGAGAAGATTGAGCTTGTCCGCTTCGAGCGCCTCTCCGTCAAGTAACAGTATGTTTATGACTGGCATTTTTTTCTTTAGCTCACTTCTCGGCATTACAGCGATTTTCGGCGTGAAATATTGGGAGGGGCGCCACAGCCGTGTGCTCGCTCCGCGCCTTAGAGAAACGCTCGACATGCGCGCACGCCACATTAAGACGCTTCTTACTGCGGCCCGAATGGACCTTGTGCAACTACTGCCTGTTCTTGTGCGCTTGTCACGACTTTTCATCCATGAAGCAGCGCTTGGCTTTGCCTTCTTTGCACGGCTTGCAGAAAGACAAGCGTACCGTCTGGCAGATCTTGTCTCGCACAAACATCGCTACGAAAAGCGCGAGAGTCGATCTGAGTTCTTGAAAAAGGTGAGTGAACACAGAAATAGCAAAGGACTTGATTCTGAGGAGTAATTAGAGAGAATAGACGTGCTGCCGCCTTAGTCCCGACGTAAAGTCGGGATCCCGACCGAAGCGTCGGGACTCAGAGGTAGAGCATATATGGCTTGGGTATACATTTTGAAAACCAAATCACGGAAATATTACGTGGGAAGTACTGCTCATCTTAGCCAACGTTTGAAGCATCACCTGGGAGGGTTCTCCCCTGCCAGCAAAGCGCTGGGAGCGGAGGCATTATTGCTCAAGCAAGAATATCCAACTCTGAAAGAGGCTCGTGACATCGAGGCAAAAATCAAGAAGTTAAAGCGGAGAGACTACATTGAGAAGATGGTAAAAGATGGGTATATTAGACTGACGCCGCCTTAGCTCAGTTGGTAGAGCAACTCTTTTGTAAAGAGAAGGTCCCCAGTTCGAATCTGGGAGGCGGCTCAAAGGAGCGAGGAGTCGACACTGTGGCCCCTTATTTCTTCGTCGATGTCGCATCTGTTGAGGTTGCTGTTTTGAGCGTCGCCAATTGTGGCAGGATCTTGCCAATGTCTTCTACGCTCTGAAATCCATAGGAGGCTTTTCCGTTTATGAGAAGGGCAGGTAATGTGCTGCCCACGTTGTCGATCGAGATAAGCGTCTGCAGTGCGGAGACGTCGAGATTGTAGTCGAATGAATAAATACGGAGTTGCGGATAACTTTCTGAGAGTGAGGTGAGCACGTAGCCTTGTTTTTCACACTCTGTGCAGTCTCCTTTGTTGGAATAGAAATACAAAATAAAAATTGGTTTCAGATCGCATTTAGTAGCGACCTGCTTCATCAGGAGATAATCTTTGATCTCGAGCAGGGAGTAGAGGCGCTTGAGGCGCGTTACTTCTTCTTGATTGTGCGTACCTTGTGCCTCCATGTATGAAAGCCGATTGCCGAGAGAAGTAAGTTCTGAAGTTAGTGTTGTGCTCTCAGTGATGTCTTGGCACGAACTCTCCTGCAGAAGGTCAAATTGCGTTTCGAGCGAGAGGATATCGGTCGAGATCGTGTCTTGTGTTGCGCGAATATCTGCAATGCGCCGGTGGTTGAAGTAATTGGACGCATACAGAGCGGTTGCAAATATGAGCGCAGTGATGACGAAGGCGACCGCATAATTCCCCCAGCGCGCTCTCCCTGTGTTTACCATCGGCTCTTCCATACTCTTAGCGCCACGAAACGCCGGTTCTGAAGAGTGCACGTACAAGAGCGGTGCCGAGCCACAGCGGTGCAAGCAAGCCGTAGAAGAGGAGGAAAAGAGGTGTTCCTGCCGGAGGTCGTCTGGAGCCTGTGCCGATGAAGGAACCCATGCAGATAAGAGTGAGGATAAGGGCAATGGAAATATATATCAAGAAGAACGGTGCGCTTGTGTTGAAATAGAAAAGTTCCGCGCGAGGAAATGGGAAGATGCCGGTCAGCTCTGCGCGGCTAAATATTCCAAAGAGCAATACAGCTCCATACAAAAGAATGTGGATAAAGAAATAGATTCCTGCGGCGATTGATATGAGCGCCGATGGGAAAATGATAAGGCCGAGATTGCCGTAGCGTCTGTTGCCGATCATAAAACGGTAATCCGCCGCATTGCGTAGCCACCCATACCACCACCGTACCCGCTGACTGAAAAGGGCGCGTATCGTCCGCGGAGCGACGGTATGTACCTTGGCCGCTGGAGCATTTGCGATGAGATGCCCTGCTTCTTGGAGGCGCAACGCCATCTCCATGTCCTCGGTCGAGTGTCCGTGTCTCCAACCACCCAATTCCCGCACGACGTGTGTACGAAAAATTGAGAACGCTCCCGGCGTGATGAACACAGCGCCAAGTGTAGCCAACATAAAGCGGTTGAAGACACTCAAGCGATATTCCGCGTTCTGCATATGCTGTAATACATTGCCTGGTTTTTGCACGTGGATTCCGGGTGTTACCGCTGCGACCTTCTGATTTTCGAATACCTGCACAATTTTCAAGAGAGCATCACTTTCTACGATCGAGTCTGCGTCCAGGCAGCCGATGAGTTCTGCGTGCGTATGCTGCAGCGCAAGATTCATCGCGGAGTGTTTACCGCCGTTTTCCTTATGGAATACACGAATTCGGTCATCATGCTCAAATGATTGCGCGATAGTAAGCGATGCATCAGTCGAACCGTCGTCGACGAC
>CAZFMA010000018.1:0-14338 GCA_964520015.1 uncultured Candidatus Saccharibacteria bacterium | reverse complement strand
ACTTTGCAGGTGCGCGGGAATATCTATCTCGGGCCGGTCTTGGAGGTAGCAGCTTTGGTCTAATTATTACCTGTCTTGCTATATATTTATCTGTTAAGTATCTCGCTCGATTCGTCCAGAAACGTTACATAATTCGCTCGCCTAAACGGATAGCGATAATCGCAATGAGCTACTTCACTGTACTAATGATTCCTTGGTATACGTATCAATTTCTTATGTCAATAATAGCGGCAGGATTGCAAAAGACAGTGCCCCTTCTTCTGACGTTTCGTCTTCTGTCGCTCGGGATTTTTGCATACGCTCTATACTCGGCAATTCGACGATATCTTAGGCAAACGGAAGCGAGTAATAACCGCCCAGAACAGCTGTCAGTAATGGTGTCAGTGAGTAATGGTGTCAGGTACCGTTAGGTAATGGTGTCAGGTACCATTTGGAGGAAATGGAGTCAGTCACAATGAATCCTCAATAAATATTATATTATCTTCCAGCTGGCGTTCGGGTCGATGAAGTAAGTCCAGAAAAGTTCCTTCACAACCTCCGCGCCCGCTACTACGACCCCGCCACCGGCCGCTTCATTTCGCGCGACCCAGTGCGCGGCATGATGGATAATGCACTCACGCAGAACCCCTACATCTACTCGGGCGATAACCCAATGATGTATAGTGATCCGAGTGGAGAGTGGTTTGGGGAATTTTTGTCCGGTCAACAGAATTGGAGTGATTTTCAATTGGAGCTTGGGGATGCTACCCAAATGATGACCGAAAACAGTGCGGTTTGGGATTTCTTGGTCAGCAATCCGTGTATTGGCGGCGCAATCGTGGGTGTCGGGGGTGGGGCCACGGCATACATCATAGTAGCTGGAATCACATATGTGTTGGGTAGCGCGACAACGGTGGCATCCATTCCCGGAATGGCGAATACGGCTGAGCACATTTTTGGATCGAATCTTGCTAAACATAATTTAGGTCGATTGCTGGCGAGTTTTGGTGGGGATACTATCGCCGCCACACGCGCTATCGCTCAAGCTTTGGCAGCACTGCAAGCTGCGGGAAATCTTCCGCCGACTTTCTACCAAGGCGTAAATGTTGTGGTTAACGGCATTCCGGTGACAGTTAGAGGACAAATTATTGATGGCGTGGCAAGAATATCGACTGCATTTATTCCTTGATGACACTTATATGCAATTAGAGCTGAATAAATTAGAGAAGGCGGTGTTAGATAGTTACCTGACCGATAAAGGAATTGGAAGGGATTACTTTGGAAAGGATTTTGAGGATCTGGAAATTACTGAGAGGCGCATAACTGGATCCGGTTACATGATAGAACTTAAGACAAAAAAAAGCTTAGCACCTAAGGGCATTACAAAAGATAGAGGTGCAGGTAACATCATAGCAACTATTAATTCAGGAATTAAGGTAGGGTTTGTGGTGTACGTCGATGATGGTAAGTTGAATGCACTTGAGGGGTCTACATTGGGTGAACGTTGGCCAGAACAAATCACCGACTTTACAGTAAAAAATGCTTAGTGAAAATGGGAGAAATGGTGTCAGGGAGGAAATGGTGCAGAAATGGTGTCAGGTACCATTTGCAGTCAGAAATGGTGTCAGGAAATGGTGTCTGGTACCATTAGGTAATGGAGTCAGTCACAATGAATCCTCAATAAATATTATATTATCTTCCAGCTGGCGTTCGGGTCGATGAAGTAAGTCCAGAAACCAGTTCCTTCATAATCAACCTCCGCGCCCGCTACTACGATCCCGCCACCGGCCGCTTCATCTCTCGCGACCCCGTGCGCGGCTCTCTTGATAATCCCCTCACGCAGAACCCCTACATCTACGCGGGCGATAACCCGATGATGTATAGTGACCCGAGCGGTGAAATCATTCCATTGCTCTTTATCGGTGGCTTGGCCCTTGCCATGGTTCTTACTGATCCGATCATTGGCTCACCGTTCGGAGATGTTAATCCCTGCCCTGAGGACATCGCTGCAGCGCAACGTGCTGCACTCGCATTCGGTGGTTTAAGCTTTCTAATAGGTCCGACCGGAAAAATTAGAATTACGGGCGAAGTACTAGAAAAATCAGTTCAGTGGGCTATTCACGATCCCAATAAGCTGGCTCATGTTTTTAATGACGCCGGGCATGGTCTTGAATCTTTATTGCAAAAATTTGGAAGCCAAGAAGCGGTAATTCGAGAGATTTTGTCAGCCGCAAATGGAAAATTTATTGCAAATGGAGTTAATGAAATCAACATAACAATTAATGGAGTTCAGACGACAGTTCGGGGAGTACTTAGTGATGGTGTCTTTAAAATCGGGACCATATTTGCTCCATAATGTCATGTGGCTATGAATAAATTAACAAGTCTTGAGCGCGCTGTATTGGAAGCGTTGATACTCTTGAATACAGAGGATCAGAATATTTCTGCCGAGGATGCTCAAATATTAAGAGAGCAGTTAGATTCAATGGAAGTTAGCAAGCGAAACATTACAGGTGCGGGTTTTTTTACCGATTTTATTGTTTCGCCAAACGCTCGGCGAATATCGAATAGAAATAAATTTAGAATTTCTGAAATATGTGCGGATATTGAGGACACCAAGGACGGTGCGGGCTTTTTGCTGTTAATAAAAGGTGGGGTACTAAATCAGCTGGAAGGATACACAATGGCACTAGATAAGTGGTTTCCAAGTGAAGGAGAGAAATTCAAGCTAAAGAAGATTGTTTATTCTCATTCCGATGCCAACGGCAAATATGGAGGAAAGTCTGTGGACTTGTAGTATGCAAGATTATGGAAAAAAATATGTGCAGTTAGGAGAACGGCTTTCAAAACTTTCGCAAGTCACTCGATACGACGAGGGTGAAGATAAGGAGGCGTGGACACTAGCGCACGCTTTTTTAGATTTAGAAGAGTCATTTAATAGATTCATCAACGAACAGCTAGCTAAGCTGAAGAACGAGAATTTAACGAACGAGCAAGTCTACGACATCCTGCTGGACATCGGAAACAATTTTATGCACATTCTTTACCACATCCATGATCCAAAGTTCTACGATCATCTGAAAGTAAATCCTACGCAAAAGTGACCTTCGAAATATGGGGGGAAATGGTGTCAGGGGAAATGGTGTCAGGTACCATTAGGAAATGGTGTCAGGTACCATTAGGGGGAAATCGCAAGCTCTTCCGCAAAGCAAACAGAGACATCAAGGGTATCATCGTCGCCGACGCGGGGTATTGCTCGAAAGCCCTGGAGAGGGAGATGTACATCGAGAACGAACGCTGGTGTCTCATCAAACCGTACAAGAATATGAAACGATTGGCGACTGCGTGGCAGCTTGCACTGTACAAACGAAGATTCAAGATCGAGTTCGACTTCCGTTCTCTCAAGCTCTTCCACGGACTCGCGACCTCGCTCCCGCGCTCGATCAACGGCTACATCGGCAACTACATTCTCGCGCTCCTGTCCTTCGTTCTCGCCTGACTCATTACTGGTGTTGTGATCTCTGTGACGTGTCCGCTTGCACACCCTCGTATGGAGGAGTGTTTGGGGTGCGTATTCAAAAGTGAGTGGATGGGGTTTCTGGATTCACAATGTACGTCGTCCCCAAACATTCGTCGCAACGCCCCCATTTGGATGCCCGCCATTTGATGCTGCGATACCCACGCGACGCGCTTGGGCTGATTCGCGCCTTCCCGTCTATACGGTTTGTAGGGCGAGTCGAAGTGAGGATCTCTACCCGGTCGCTGGTAGGCAGGGTAGGGCTTCGATTCCTTTGTCACCGGCATTTTCTCCTCTGTTTGGGCACAGACCGCTCCCTGCCGGCTGCCACAATATCAGATTCAATGTCTAAAAAGAAGCAAGCTGAAGCGGTTGCGCTGAAGGACTATTCTGATTCTTCCGGCCCTTTAATCGGCCAATCTTCGATCTCATAGCTGACAAGGGGTACTAACCGTTCGCGTCGCACAAGCACAGTTTCCGCAATTTGCGACACCCAGGCATCCGCCTTTTGCGGATCGGTGTCTCGCTGCCGCAATTGCTCGGGGTCAAGTGTGTCTCGGAAACCTTTCATAAAAGCATTGTAGAGCGCTTCGCGAGTGCTGGTATGCAAACCGTCCGCCCGGGCTGCTTGACTGAGATACCGGAGCGTATACATGATGTCGCGGGTGTCCTTCAAATGCCCGAAACGGACGCCCCCGTGTTTTTTTACGAAATCTTTTTGCTTTTCATCTCGATAGTTTGCCATCGTACCAATGTCGGCGATTTCTGCCGCGAGCGTTATGTTCGATGAATGTAGATACAGACAGTGTATGCCTTCATTAAACAAGACCGCGAGATTGGTACCCATCCGTTCGCAGAACGTCGCAAAAAATTCACGCTCTTCTCTGATGTTGCCTCGGTGTAACTCTCGTGGATCCTCTGAGTGCTTCGCCCGTTGTTCCTTGTTGTAAACGTCAAACGCTTTATCAAAAAGCGCATGTCGGCGACTGTCGTCCCTATATGCTTCCTCGACTCGCGAGTTCGTTTTGAATAAGCGGACTGCGAGAGCCGGCTCGAAGGTTTTTCTGCTCGTTATGATCCGCTTGTCCCTTAATTCCTGAATTGATGTTGGCTGTCCTTTATAGATGACGTTATTGAGTTTTGCGATGCCCCAATACGTTTCTGTTCGCAATCCGGCACCCAAGAGATGCATTGATCTATCGATCAGACTTGGTTTCTCGTCGGTGCTTTCAAATTCCCCCAACTTCGCAAGGCCGAGCATTTTATAGCCGAATCGTTCAGCACCGAAATTATCTTTGACCATCCATCGATTCTGCTCATCGACAGAGGCACCACGAGCTGAGGGCTTCAAGTATCCAATGCCTTTCGTGTTTGCTTCAAAAAAGGGCTCGTGAGTTGCTTCTGCATTCGGCGGTTCAATACGCACGGATCCGGAAAAATCTGGCGTACTTACCGACCGCCAATGAGGCGGGCTCGCGAGTCGCGTTTCGGTGCCACCTGAAGGATTGACGAAAAGAAAATATTTATCTATCGGCTGATTCGTCTCGACCGCGGGATTCGTTCGCACAAGCTCGTAATCTTTACCTTTCTCAAGTGTGCTAAATTTCTCTGGCCGTTCGGCGACTCCCTCGAATGTCCTTCCTGAACCTCTATCTCCATCCTCAATTTGTTCAGGAGCTGCTTCTTCCGGATCCTCTTGCTGACGAGTCTTTAGCTGCATCGGCTGAATTCTTTCTTTCATATCTAAGAAAATCTATAGCACATAAATCTTGTCAACACTTCGGTTACCAGAAATTTTCATGTGATGCGAGACAGGCGCAACTTTGGAATAAATATTCTTTGGAATGTACTCGCGTATCTGTGTCCTGTTTGAGTCAGCGTGCCATCCGCCCAGAGCTTCCGTGATGTACACGGAATCTATCTTGTTCGCTGTAGCAAACTCTTTTGAGATTCGGATAATGTTTTTCATATATGAGTCCGGGGCAACTCGTTTCAATAGTGTTTCGGTCGGATTAAATCCTCGCAGTACGAGCGCGGGCTTGCCGTTGACAGTTTCGAAGTAGCCCTGAATGTTGCCCTGCACTGTCTGTCGATCATCAACAACGTTGATATGAAAGTGGTTTTTCATATTCCACAGGGTAACGTCTTGGGCCGTGCATATGCCAGCAGCGGCCTTGGCGAAAAATGACCCTTTGTTTTTTGATATATACACTCTGAATTCGCCCGCCGCTTCTCCTTCGCTTCCGGCATCTCGTTGGAATTTCTTAATCTCTTTCTTGATGAGTGACCGTTGTTTTTCAAGTATCTTCTCCGCGAATAGTCTTCCCATGAGCACCGTATCCGGCACCTCCGCAGTCTCCGGATCTTCAACCTTTGGATCCTTGCTCACTATGCCAAGTTTTTTGAGTAGTTCGCGTCGCCGAATCTGACTTTTTGGCAGTTCTTTGATGAGTTTATCCAAGTCAGGGTTATTTTGTATATATTTGGCTAAGAAGCCGGGGACATTGTCTTTCGCGTAGACACCAAACGCTTCGTACATCCGATTAAGGAGAGGGTAGTCGTATGCGCCCTTCTTCGCCGCTATATCACCCACGAGTTTACCGATGGGCTCCTGCGTGGCGACTGCTTGAAAAAGAGCATTTATTTCTTCTTCCGAGAATCCCGTTGCGGGTTTCTTCTTTTCCGATTTCTCTTCTTCGGAAATTCTTTCCAAGATCGTCGTCTCGCCCTTTGCAAGCTTTGTGAACGCGGCATCTCTTACTTTGTTGAACGCCTCTCTTTGTTCAGTGGTCATGGACTCGATATCGCGATGGAGCATCATCTGTGATGTTTTAGCCAGCCATTCTGCGTTGAGTGTTTCATCTTTTCGTAGTCGATACGACACGTCGCTAAATTGAACAGGATATCCTTTCTGTGGAAATGTGTAGTTGCTGAGGTCGGCTGTCCGGTCGTCAATCCGCGTAAGAAGATCTTTGACGTTTTCGAAACTCATGCCGACGGGATTGTACGCTTGGTGGATCATTTCGATAATGACGTCTCTGTCTTGGACAAATCCTCCGGGCGTATTTGCCGCCTCAGTCGCACCAAAATCTATTCGCGTGTTCTCAAATAATCCTTCTTTTTGTGCATTGATCCAATCCACAAATCCTTTTCGTTCTGCGCCGTTCAAGCTTTTGTATGTTTTATAAATTTTCGGCGTGAGAGACGAGAGATCCTGTAGGGCGCTAAAAACTACTTCGCCTTCCGATTGGAGATTGTTGATGCCAAGTGCTTTGCAAGTATCGAGCGTCGTATTGAGTTGGTTCGGATTTTCGGCGACCATACGGCGAATGACAGGCATATTTTCGGCGGTCTTCAAAAACTCTGGGGCGTTCTTTGTGATGCCGCCTGATTTTGCGAGTAAGTGCACGAAATACGCAAACAGTCTGTCAGGCGCACCGCTTCGCCTGATGAGGTCTATGGCGTACTTCGTTCCCTTTGACGCATCGATTTGAACGAGGGTTCGTACGATACGCGGCGCTGATAGGTGATCGCTTCTAATAATTCCATCAATCATCTCTCTTGCTTCTGGATCAGCAGTATTAAAAAGATACTCAATGGATTCTCGAAAGTTTTTCCCGAGCTTTTTGCCTTCAAGACCCCGCAGTATGCTTCGAATTGTGATCGGGCTCCTCTCGGGTTTAATCGCGGTCAATGTTTTGTCTCGCGGAATGCCAGGAGTGCTCCCGTCTCCAGTATCGATTGCCACGCTGCTTGCGTATCCTATTTTATAGGCAACAGAAACATGTTCGGGAAGTTGCGACAAAGTCGCATCGTCAAGTATCACTCCGACTGACCCGATTTTGTATGCGGCATCATCTTTGCCGGACTGCATCAACTCTATGGCGACATCCGTATGTGCTACGAAATAATCAAAAAGAGATTGTTTTGCACCCACTATCTCGTGCTGTTCAGCCTTCGTTACCAACTTCTCGATCATTTGTGCGTCGAGCGAAGCAAAACTTCCGGTACTGCGAAGGATATTTAATCCTTTGCCTGCCTTGATAATTTCATATACGATGGAAGGCTCGAGGTCTCTAAAGCAACTCAAATTACCCGCGACCAGTTGTACTTCCAACGCAGTCGCGACGGAAGAATCGAGCCCAGAAAAATTCCTTACATAGTCACTCACCACCTTCGCATTACCTTCCTCAATGAACCGTTTGGCGAGTCTATTTTGGTTGAGCTCTTTGAAATTTTGAAGGTTGGCAGCAACAGACGCGCTCCGGCCATTTTTTATCAATTGATCTGCAACAACCTCGTAGTCGATATTTTCAAAATGGTAAAGATTTTGGGCGAGTATGTCGCCTGCTCCACTTTGGATCAATATCTCCGCAGTATGCGCGTGATTAACGCCTTTGAAATTTTGCATGTTTCCGGCAACAGCAAAACCGCCTCCGGCATTTATGAGATCGATTACAATCTCACTGTGATTGAGCTGCGGAAAATTACCAATGTATTGTGCAACCTCTCGGTAATTTTTGTGTTGGATTGCTTTATCGATAATTTCTTGTTGGTCTATTTTGCCGAAACTTCCCGGTGAGGACAGTACTGAGTAACTCTGGCCCGTCGCTATGAGTTGAATAGCAAGTGGGGCAGCAAGATTTTTAAAACCGGTAATATTTTGAACAACTGTATCGAGTATTCCTGCTTCAATCATTGCCTGTGCGACCGCATTGTGATCAATATTCCTAAAATTCGACATGCTACGTCCGACATCGGGGCCTTTGCCATCGCTAATCAGCCTCAGCGCTACGTCCGTGCAATCCATGCCGGCAAATTTCTTTACGTTCCGGAAAAAGATATCGTATTGTTTCGCCGTGAGGATTTTATCTGCGATCTCTGCATGATTTAGACCTGTAAATACAGGCAGATGGTACAGAACCTGCTCAATCTGGCCACGATCCATCAGTGTGCGGGCGACAGAGGCATCGAGGCCATTTTGCTGATAGAACTGTAAGTGATGCGCTAGCCAATATGTCTGGCCACTTTCCAAAAGAGCGTCGGCGATTTTGCTTCTGTCGCAGTTGAATTTCGCAAGATAATCATCGAACGAGGTAATAGCTCCCGCTTTAATGAGCGTCTGCGCAGTACCATGATGATCGGTGTACTGTATTGGGAAATATTCTTCCACGTTAGAGATCGTGCCGCGAGCAATCAACTTGCGCGCCACATCGGCGTGATTGACAGACGAAAAATTTCCCAAACATCCTAATAAATGATATTTGTTTTGCTCGCCGTTGGTTGTTTCGATCAGCGTGTTTAGGATTCTTTCTTGATCTAAATTATTGAATCTCGAAGGATTCTGGGGAATGAGCAATCCTTTTCCTGCTGCCATGAGCCTATCTGCAAAAGAGGCGTCGAGATTGGTGAACTTGTTCATATAGCCGTCTATTTCAATTTTGCCCGATTCGAGAAGTTTATCGGCGATTTCCGTTTCGGTGATTGAGCCAAATTCGGATCGGTATCTGAAAAGATAGTCTATCCGACCCGCAGCAATGATGTGGTCAAGAAAAACACGATTGTCGAGCGCCTCGCGCGTCAAGCCCTGTTTTTTGTCTCCATACATGTCCGCGAAGGCGAGCTTGAGTATGTTTTCGTCCGAAACACCCTTTCGCATCATCGCGTGTGCCCGTTTTATTGTCCCGAATGGCGCTTCATTGATGTAGTCGATCATATCCGTGAATTTGGCTCCGGAATCTGAAATGTCTTCTGCAGTGATACGGGAAAGCGCATCCTTCTTTGCACTCACTTCACCTTGTAGGTTGTGTAGGTCATCTCTGTGCTCGAGAAATACTCGCACACCGTTCGAAGCGTTGCTACTCAACTCTTCGCGTTGCTCACCATACCAGCGTTCTATTTTTTCCAGCTCGGCTTCTCTTAATAGCTCGGGGGTTATCGCTGCTCCGCTTTGGTTAAGATTATGCTCGCGGGTTTGTAGTCTGCTCTCAAGCCTTTCCTTTCTCGCTTGATATTCTGCGTCGAGTTCCTGCTCCAACCGTACTGCATATAACTGGTGCGCTTTAGACAATCTTGCCTGACCCTCCAGATTCGCCTCTGTGGAATTAACCAGATTCTGAAACTCGGGAAAATCTTTTTTTAATTGCACCTCAAACTCTTTAGTCCGATTTAAGGCACCCGCGAGATCGTCTCTTGCGGCTTCGATCTTATTATTCTGCGCCTCCTCTAATTTCTCTTGTCGATTCTTAGGATGATTAAAATGGAAATGCAGATCGAACGCCTTGTCGGCCAGGCTTTTCCTCTTCTCGTACCGCTGCGCGACAACGTGCTGCCGCTGCTCAAGATCGTTGAGAAGCTGTTCTAGACTGCGATTCTGTAGATACGAGAGGCGGGACTTGAATTCCTGCTCCAATTCCGTGAGGGGGGGGTCCGGCACTTCCGATTTTGCTGCTCTCTGCCGTAGCTTCTCGACCTCTTTCTCATACCAGCGGGTCATCTTGTCTATTGCGAAGTGATTTTCTCTCTCTACGAAAGATTTTTTGTCGACATCAGAAGCGCCTTTCAAGAATTTGATCTGACCATAAAGCCTTTTATGCTCGCCTGTGTACTTGTTATCGCCCGATTTCCCGATGAATCGCCCGATATTTTTGAAATTGAGTGCATGATCGGGCATTTTTGCACGCATACGCGACATTCTCCCTTTAATGCCATCTCCAAGTTGCACCCACGCGAACGCTTCGCTTTGTCGATTGTTCCACGGCGAACCTCCGTAATGAATGCGACCATATTCCTTGTTTATTTCAACCAGCTGGCCGGCTGCCTTCAAGACAGCCTTGTGTTCGATTTCTTCTCTCGGTGTGGGGAGATCGAATTTCTTGATCGATAGTTCTACTTGTTGTTTTGCATTCTCATACATTTTAATAAGGTGGGGGTACACACCCAGCCGGACCCCTTGTCGACTATCTCCATGGTTATATTTTTCGATGCCGGAATAGTAGCCAAAAAGTTCCGCTACTCGATTGCCTTTACTTTCTCCGCCTTCTGCTTTCAACCGGTTATGTGCGATTTTAAGAGCTCCCATCTCCGGCGTACCCTGCATCGCCGCATACGTGAGATCGCGTAAGAGCCCGCGCTTTATACCTTCGTGAGTCCTAGTACCTTTTTCAAGGAGGTCGCGATAGCGCTCGAGACGCCCCGTTAGAAAGTCGCTACCGCTTTGTGATGCGGAATATAAGAGATATTCGACGCTATCTGCCAGGGGTTTATATGCGAGATCTGCGAGCCTCTTTAAGGTACCCGCCTCTGTCTGCAATTGTTCCGTGTTTTGGTCCGAAATTCCCGGCTCTTCATCGAGCATCTTGAGCAAGTCTGCGTATTCCGAAAACATGCTGAGCCCCCGCAGGTACTCGCGCATGTCATTTCCTTCACCGCTCTTCGATTCCTCGTATTCATCAATGCCCGTCTTAATATTTCGCAGAACTGCCGATTTTCCTCGTGGCTTTGAAAACGATTCTCTCATTCTCATAGGGTTAATTATACACGCCCCGCCGCCCATTCAATTTACAAAACCCCCGCGAAATAGATGTGCATGCCTGTCCGCCTTTGGCGGAGAGGATTGGCGGCGGGGCGGGGGCGAGGACGCGCGTACTCGCGCCTCCGAGAGAGTCAGCACGGAGTCGAATCGTACGATGCAGTACAAAGCCACCACGCCGACCCAGTAGGTCATTCTGCTGAATGAGGAGCGCGCGACATCACTTCTCGCGCTCGAAATAGGTTCGAACTTGGTCGTATAATGTAGCAAGAAAACAAAAATGCGCAATCGGGCATTCCTGTTATACTCACGCATATATGGTTAATCGTAAGCTGCACCTTCATTTTCTGTTGCTTCTCCTCGCGGGAGCTTTGCTCCTCTCCTTTTTCATTTTCCGACCATTTCTGGCACCTTTAGCCCTCGCGATGGTCTTTGCCGTGGTCTTGCAACCGCTCCATACAAGGATTATGGGCTATCTGGGGAATCGGGAATCACTCGCTGCACTCGCTACGGTGTTGGTGAGTGTGGTTTGTATCTTGGTGCCGCTTTCATTTCTAGGTACTCAAATATTTTACGAATCGATTAATGTCTATGATTCTCTCGCTACGAACGATGGAAGACAAAGTGTTGTAATGACATTTGTCCAGGACACCGGCCGCACACTCGAGCGGACAATTCCGGGTGCAGCAGATTTTTCTGCAAACATCTCCGCCGACTTCGACATGTATGCGAAGCAAGGTCTTGAGTGGCTCATCGCGCATGTAGGAGCAGCACTATCCGGGCTCACCTCGCTTCTCGTCTCCCTCTTTATATTTTTTATCTCCCTCTACTATCTCCTTCGCGATGGAAAAAAATTAAAGCAGACCCTCGTTACCTTAAGTCCTCTTGAAGATACAGACGACGAATTGGTTTTTGGGCGCCTCGCACTCGCGGTGAATTCCGTTATAAAAGGAAATCTCACGATCGCGCTCATACAGGGAGTGTTGACAGCAATCGGCCTCACAATTTTCGGAGTGCCCAACGCCGTTTTGTTGGGGACAATCGCCGCTGTCGCTGCATTGATACCAGCAGTAGGGACCGCGCTCGTGCTCGCACCTGCGACGCTCTATCTTTTTCTTATCGGCGACACGCTTCCTGGAATCGGGCTTTTGGTGTGGTGGATCTTCGGCGTCGGACTCATCGACAATTTCCTTGGCCCGAAGCTCGTAGGGAGGGGAATGCGGCTTCATCCACTCTTTGTCCTCCTTTCAGTCTTGGGCGGTATTGCACTTTTTGGTCCCATCGGCATCTTTCTCGGGCCCCTCACGCTGAGTCTTCTCTTTGCATTTATTACTATCTATTCATACCTCGCTGATCCAGGGCGGACAGTGCGGTAAGTAATTGGAGGCCTCATGAAAAGACAGAATGGCACGAGCCATAGTTTTCGGAGAGATATCGGGATTATTGTCCTCAGCATTCTCGTTGCTGTCATTTTAGTGCAATCCGGAATTCTGCTGCACCTCCTCCAATCGGTTGAAGGGTACGGATTTCTGAGCACCTTTATTGTTGGATTATTTTTTACGTCAGTTTTTACGACTGCTCCTGCAATCGCCGCTCTCGGTGAAATTGCGCTTACGCACTCTCTTTTGTTCACTGCTTTTTTCGGAGCCCTCGGGGCAATGTGTGGAGACTTTCTCATCTTTCGCTTCATGCGAGACAAGTTTTCGGAACATCTTTCACAAATCGTAGAGATGCGCGGAATAGGGAGGAGAATGAAGCACCTTTTTAAACTAAATTTTTTTCATTGGCTTACCCTTCTTTTGGGTGGGCTCATCATTGCCTCACCATTACCAGATGAGCTGGGCTTAAGTCTCCTCGGCTTTTCGAAGCTCAAGACTTCCCGGTTTCTTCCCATGTCTTTTGCTTTCAATTTTATCGGCATTGTGCTTATCGGCCTTGCTGCGCGTGCCCTCGCACAATAGAGCAACCGTGGTTCGCGCACGATCTCTGATACAATAGTCGTGTGAAAGGTTTTGTTACGAACATCGAGAACGCATCACTTGAAAATGATGATTTTAGACGCGTACTGTACACCACAAAAAACAGTCAGCTCGTTGTGATGAGTCTTCAACCGGGTGAGGACATCGGCGAGGAAGTCCACCAACTCGATCAATTCATTCGGTGCGAAGCGGGAGAGGGCGAAGCGATCCTCGACGGCGTGAAGCACACACTCAAAAACGGTTTTGCGATAGTGGTGCCTGCCGGCGCACGTCACAACATCATTAATACGTCACCAGAGGTATCAATGAAACTCTACACTGTTTATTCTCCGCCCAACCATCGCGACGGAACGATCCACGAGACCAAAGCACAGGCGGAAGCAGGAGAGGAGCATTTTGATGGGAAAACAACAGAATAGCGCGCTGTAGGAATAAATATTGCGCTCCTCTCATTTTCATGGTATCGTTGAAACATTAATTTGATGCCTTTTGGCTTACGTACATGACTCCAACAGCCGCTCCGCACATGCCGGAGCATTCATTCAATCGTCTCGGCATTGCCCCGAGAATATTGGACATACTCGCAAAACTGAATTTCACTACGCCGACGCCTATTCAGTATCGTGCGATTCCAGAAGGGGTCGCGGGGAAAGATGTTGTAGGAGTCGCTCAGACGGGGACGGGGAAGACGCTGGCATTCGGAATTCCCTTATTGCAACGTCTTTCGGGGAGTGAGGGTCGCGGACTTATCTTGGTCCCGACGCGTGAGCTTGCGCTCCAGGTAGACGAGACGCTCTCCAAAATTGCACGCCCTCTCGGGCTTCGCACAGTCGTCTTTATCGGCGGCGCATCGATGGGCATGCAAATATCGGCGCTTCGACGTGATCCGCATATTGTGATTGCAACGCCGGGGCGTCTCCTTGATCATCTCGCACAAAAAACTATCAAACTCGATAAGGTGGAGGTACTCATTCTTGATGAGGCGGATCGCATGCTCGACATGGGTTTCTGGCCGCAGGTAAAACGCATCATCGCCGCAGCGCCCACGGATCGTCAGACCATGCTTTTCTCGGCGACACTTTCGCGCGACATCATGCAACTTGCAACGCAGCACATGAAGCTTCCGCTTCGGATCGAGGTCGCACCGGCAGGGACGACGGTAGAGAAGGTAAGTCAGGAGTTTTTCATCGTTCGCAAAGAAGACAAGCCACGCCTCCTCGAAAAGATACTCGGCGACTACAAGGGCTCGACCTTGGTCTTTTCCCGCACCAAGCATGGCGCCAAAAGAATTATGCGCACGATTCTCGGGATGGGACACACTGCAGCGGAAAT
>CAZFMA010000017.1:0-8294 GCA_964520015.1 uncultured Candidatus Saccharibacteria bacterium | reverse complement strand
TCCATCTGGATTCCACGGATAGTTTGACACCTCGTTATAGGGCCCAATAAAGGCCAAATACATGCGTACGGTGTCCGACCCGAGCCGAGCCACCACCTCGTCTGGATCAATCACATTACCCTTTGATTTCGACATCTTCTGCCCGTCTGGCCCCATGATGAGCGAGCGATTCATGCGCCGCGTGTATGGCTCCTTATCTTTTACGAGTCCCAGGTCATACATCGCCTTCTGCCAGAACCGACTGTAGAGGACATGCATGGTCGTGTGCTCCGCTCCTCCTGAATAGAGATCGACTGGCATCCACGCGGCAAGTTTCTTAGGATCTGCAAATTTTGTTTTGTTTTTCGGATCGCTATAGCGCAAGAAATACCACGAGGAGTCAACGAACGTATCGAATGTATCTGTTTCCCGCTCCGCCTTTTCTCCACATTGCGGGCACTTCACCTTCACCCACTTCACTGCCTTGGCGAGTGGCGACTTACCGCTGCCTTCCGGTAAATAGTCTTTTACTTCGGGAAGCTTCACCGGCAAGTCTTTGTCTTTGACCGCCACAGGCCCGCACGAAGGACAATGAATGATGGGTATCGGCACTCCCCAATATCGCTGACGCGAGACGATCCAATCGCGAAGCTTGTACGTCGTCTTGCGACGACCAAAGCGTTCCACGATCTTCGGAATCGCCTCCTCGCTGGTAAGCCCCGAGAACTCTCCTGAATCAACAAGAATCCCCTCGTCTGTATAAGAAGTATCGGCGTGCACGCGGTCCCATGCGAAGCGCATGTCCTCATGGTTAATGAACGCACCCATTTCATTTTCTGACATCCAAGAAACCTCATGTCGCTTTTTTTCTTCTTCTGCAATCTGCACCTGCGAACCGTCTTGAAGTTTAAAAAGCAAGGGCGTGTAGCGCACAAAAGTATTGTGCTCGCGATTATCACTGTAATATTTGCTGTGTATGGTGCCCCCAAGCTTTCGAACAAAGATCGCATTCGAATATCCAGTTTCCTCCGCGATCTCCCTTTTTCCTACTTCCACTGGATCTTCACCTTCGTGCATTCCGCCTGAAACACAACCACGTACGTCAGTCGGTTTGTATCGTACGGCTTGATACATATCCTCTGACCAATGCCGCACTATCGCAAGAATGGACGAACGATCAAAAAATGGTTCGCCTTCGTGAATTGCATCTAGTCCTTTGGTTTGGATTACCAGAGGCTCTATTACCGGCCTAATATTGAGGTTAAACCTCAATGCAAAGTGGTGGTCTCGTTCATCGTGCGCAGGCACGCCCATCACCGCTCCCGTCCCATAGTGCCCAAGCGCATAGTCGGCAACGTAGACGGGTATCTCCTTCCCGGTAGCGGGATTAATTGCTTTTACTCCTTTCAGCTCGACTCCTGTCTTTTCTTTCTGATCCGCGAGACGTTCAAGCTCGGTTTTTTTCTTCGCTTGTTCTACATACGCTCGCACTTCTTCTTTGTTCTTCAGCACATCGTGCTTCTCGTCGAGCGCGAGTGTAACCCACGGGTGCTCCGGCGCGAGTACGAGATACGTTGCACCGAAGAGAGTATCTGCACGCGTCGTGAATACCGTGATTGTTGGGCGAAGCCATCGAAGCACAGAGAGCTCCTTCTGTCCCGTAAAGTGAGGCTCTTCAGACACTAAACGCTCTGCCTTTACTCCGAGAAGTGTTTCAAATCGTTTTGCTTGGTCCTCGGACACAGCGTAATCCCGTGGATCATGGAGGATCTGGATCGTTTTCGCGTTGGCATGGATCTTTTTCGCATCAAATTTCCAAGTGAATGTTTTCTCGAACATTCGCGGGTTATCTCTAAATTTCGGATCCACAAATCCGCCTGCGAGAACGAGTCGCGCTATGGGATTAGAGAGCTTCTCAAGCACTTTGAGTGCTACGACCGCACCGAGACTATGCCCAAAAAGAACGGTGTTCTCATCGTAATTGGTCGCATTGAGCGCCGTTGCCACCTGTTCTGACTCGGAAGGATTTTCAGTATTGGGAAGCGTAGGAATAACAACGCGATGACTCTGCTTTTCGAGTTCCTCTTTCCAGTATAAAAACTGCGGCATATCGGCCGTACCATGGTAGCCATGTAACAAAACATACGTGTACTTTTTCTCATCTCTTTCAAGATGCAAAGGAAAATCTATTTCCGCGCCTTCGGAGCGGCCGATCCAATTACGTTGGGATTCCTTTATCTGCTCGGGCCAGTTGAGAGGTGCCAGGTCGTCGATGAGTCTATCCGCGTAGTCCGTGATTTTGATATTCCACTGCAGCATTTGCTTTTGTACGACCTCACTATCGCAGCGTTCGCACTTACCGTTTACTACCTGCTCATTGGCAAGAACCGTCTTGTCTTTCGGACACCAATTGACCGCGGTTTCTTTCCTATACACTAAGCCATTTTTAAAAAATTGCAGGAAAAGCCATTGGGTCCACTTGTAATACGTAGGATCGCAGGTGACAACTTCGCGCGCCCAATCGAAAGAAGTGCCCATCGAATGAATCTGCTTTTTCATGTACTCGATGTTGCTCAAGGTCCACATGCGCGGATTGAGTTTGTTTTTGATCGCAGCATTTTCAGCTGGCAATCCGAATGCATCAAAACCAATCGGAAAGAGAACGTTTTTGCCTTGCATACGCAGTGCACGCGCCAGAATATCCGGCACAGCAAACGCATACCAGTGCCCTACATGGAGGTTGCCCGAGGGATACGGAAATTCGACAAGAAGGAAGGAGTTTTCTTTGCCTTTGACAGCGTTGGCGGTCTTATAGATCCCGTCTTTTTCCCACCTCTTCTGCCACTTTTTCTCTATCTTCTTATGATCGTACGCGGACATAGAATCAGCCTATCATACTCCAAAATAGTCCGAAACCGCCCGATGTACGTGACAGTTTGAGGTGCTAAAAAACTATAGATTTTTCAGCTTCGAGAAAGGGGGGTAGCGTTCTGGGTCAATGGTCCGATCAAAGCATATCTCGCCCGCACCATGCTGCCATGTAGATTGTTCCAATCCGATCCCTTTTGCCTCGCTCGGTGAATTAACCGGTATGGTCATAGGCATCATCAGGCGAGAGGCGCTCGGCGATGTTCCCTGTGTTTCTGCGTTGAACGTTGCGCAGAGTTTGAACGAGTACTTTCCTGTCGCTTGGTACGTGTATTGCTCTCCTGATTGCGGATCGAGCGGGATGACAGAACCATTAAGAGGATCATTCAGATCGAGAAGGGTGGCAGGCAATTTTTCTTTTTGCTGCCAATAATTCACTACTTGATATTGGATGCTTGTAAGATCGTTTACCTTTTGATCATCGAATCGGTGTAGCCGTACTTGCCCGGGCGTACCCAAGATGAGGAAGCCTGAGCCGATCGCCGCAACAAGCAACGCCCCTACGCCAATCCCTACGTACAGAGCGCGATTAGGCTGCGCCTTCCAATAGCCGCGCAACTCGGCAAGAATGTGAAGGAAGATGCCGCCTGCAATCAGAAATACGACTCCAACCTTGAGAAGAAAACGGGACGTGAGATCGCCGCCGAGGAAATAATTGATGAGCGTAATGAGATCTATCAGCACCGCACCACCCGCAAGAAAGAGCGTGAGATAGAGCGCCCAACGTCGCACCCAAATATCTAGACGGGAGGGATCGCGCATAACACCCTTCCGAATTACTCGCATCAAGAGCACGAAGACGGGAAAGAGGACGATGATCGAAGCCATCGCAAAACGCATACTCCCCGAGTACGGGTCGACGTAATACTGCAGAGCATCCGGAAATGCATGGTCTATATATGAGAATAAAAGTGAACTGATTGAAAACGCTACGACATAAAGCGCAATCATCGCCATTGCCCAGAGGAAAAAATCCTTCGGCGTTACTTTTGGTTTATCCATATAGATTATTTTACTGCTAAATGTTTCTCAATTCTGCTAATCCGCTTCTCATAATCAACAATGACTTCCGCGTCTTTGTCGAACGCCTCTTCCAGTGGCTGGAACTTCTCGACAATTTCTTCTTTTGCGATTTCAAGTCGATCCTTGGTTACCATCTCGGAACGTAGAAAAGAGACTTCTCCACTAAGAGTTTCCATGTCGTTAGCGATACTATCAAGATCGTCTTTAATCGACTCAATATGTTTCGTAGTTGCCATGCGTACTTTTAATTCTAAAAGATCGTCTTTTGTGGCCATTGTCTCCGTCACGTATACAATCGCCTTTAGAAGCGCTTTGTTTGAGACGTCGGTCTTTTTAAGAGATAGCTTTTTCATGCGGTATAGTATAAGTATATCAGATCCTGAATTCCATCACATCGCCATCTTGAACAACATACTCCTTCCCCTCGGTCCGTACAAGGCCTTTTTCCCTTGCTTTGGCCCATGAGCCGCTCTCGAGGAGCGCGTCCCAGCGGATAACGTCCGCACGAATGAATTTGTCTTTAAAATCGGTGTGAATAGCGGCCCCGGCTTCCGGCGCAGTCGAGCCTCGTTTAATCGTCCACGCGCGGGATTCCTTTTCGCCCGTTGTGAGAAATGAGATAAGATCAAGAAGCCTGTAGCCTGCTTTGATAAGCGCATCGAGTCCGTCTTCTGCCACGCCGAGTTCACGGCGGAAATCTGATTTCTCATCACTATGCACGTCTCCCAGCTCATTCTCCACTCCAGCGTCAACGAATACGTATTCTGCACCCGAGGAATCAAGGTAACTTTTGAGTTCGCGCCACCTCTCCCCTCCTTCTACATCGACATTTATATTCCCACTCTTTTTATTCAAGACATACAAAACTGGCTTCATGGTGAGGAGGTGGAGTGTTTTGACAACTTCTTTTTCTTTATCATCGAGTATAACAGTTCGTGCGGGCTTTCCGGCCTTAAGGACGGGCACTATTTTTTGCAGAACGTTGCGCTCTGCGATCAGCGCCTTATCGCCACCTTTTGCATCCCGCTCCACACGCTCCAATCGCTTCGTGGCAATTTCCACGTCGGCCTGTACTAATTCCAAATCAATAATTTCAATGTCGTAGCGTGGATCGACACTCCCCGCCACATGATGAATGTCCTCGTCATCGAAAACGCGTACGACCTGCGCTATGGCATCCACTTCGCGTATATGCGTGAGGAATTGATTTCCGAGTCCCTCCCCCTGCGACGCGCCTTTCACCAATCCCGCAATATCTACGAACTCCACCGCAGCAGGAACTTTCTTTTCTGATTTGGACATCTCTGCGAGCTTGTCGAGCCGATAGTCCGGCACGGCGACAACGCCCATTGAGGGGTCAATCGTCGCAAACGGGTAATTCGCAATAAGAACGCCCTTGCGTGTCAGCGCATTAAAAAGCGTCGACTTCCCGACGTTCGGTAGACCTACGATTCCAATAGAAAGCGACATTGTGGCCAACTATAGCAGTCTTTTGGCTAGAGAAAAGAGGAGGTGGGACCCTTTACCTCACACACCCTCCTTTGCTCCAATTAACAAATGAATAACAGGAAATTTGATTGAATCCTCAGTAATATTCTTAAATCCTGCTTTCTTCATAAATTCGGGGATTAAACCTTGAAGATTGCCCTCCATATATTCAAACGGTTCCCAAAAAAGAATCGTCCGATAAAATCTGTGGTGCTTCGCTGTTCCGAAATCTACAATTACCAACTTGCCCCTTGGTTTCAATACTCTATATATTTCTTCCACAGCTTTTTTCTTTATTTCTGTTGGCAAGTGATGGAAGGCTAAAGTGCTATACACAGTATCAAATGTGTCATTTTCGAAAGGCAGACTTTCAGCAAAAGAATTAATAAACGTAACATTCGGATACGCTTGTAGTCTTTTAGAGGCAATCGATAATGCCTGCTCGTCTGGATCTATACCTATGGCCGAAACCTTAGGATATCTATTCCTTAGAATTTCTAAGAAAGCTCCTGTGCCACAACCAACGTCAAGTATAGTATAGGAATCTTTGACCTCTACTGCGTCCACAATTTTTTTCCTAAACTTTTTACCGAAACCAACTGAAATTAAAGCCAAATCATAAAACCTCGTTAAAGCGTGGAATTCAAGCGGCGGTATGTACGAATAGTGAGGTTTATAATCCATAGCGTTTTATAATTTAGGATATCCCCGCTATTTCTACATCCCCAAGCGACCATATTCTCTCACTTCTCGAAGCCACCGAGCCTTGCGGGCTTCGGGGATATTTTCGGACGGACCGAACCAGCGTGTGTGCACAGAAAATCCTGCGAACCAGAGAATTCCCCATTTCAATTGGGCGTTGACGTTACCGGGGAGAAACCGGACGAGCCATGGAGAGGTGCCGCTCGCCATCAGAATGCGTGCGGTCTTGCCCCTAAAAAGCCGGTGCCAAAAGATCGTGCGCTCTCCATGCTTTGTTTTAATGTATCGAAAAGCCGAACCGGGCAACCACGCGCGATCGAATAGCCCTTTTAAAAGCGCGGGCATTCCAACCCACCACACGGGATATATGATCACGAAGTGATCGGCGGCGGTGAGAAGATCCTGAAATTTACAGAGGTCTGGTTCGCACGTTTGTCTCTCCCGATACCCTTTCCAGAGCGTTGGATCAAACTGCATTTCTCCTATATTCATCCGATCCACGGTATGCCCCGCTGCTCGAGCAGCTTCACAATACGCATCAGCCATTTGCCCGCAAAAACCACTTTTGTCGGGATGCCCCAAAAGCACCAAAATTTTCTTGGATGCCATAGTACTTATATCGAATCCGGTCGTCTGATAGCTTCCTCTTCAAGCGCATCCGTGCGCGCCCTTTCTTCATCACTGTCAAATTCGTCGATCGTCTCTCGTTTTCCAATTTGATGTAACATAAATGCGCGCACTGTCTTCACACTGAAATAAAACGCCGCAAGTAAGAGAACTGAGATTGCGACGCGGAGAATAAACGCTACGAGCTCCACACTCTCATATCCAAGAATTCCCCACGTCGCATACACAGCCGCACCAACGCCAGAGACGATCGCACTCCCAATTGAAAGCCACATGCGACGAGGGTTTACAAGCGCGGCGAAGGTTACCAAGAGGAGTGCACCCACAACCTCAAAGGGAAATTCTTTGCGAAGATCGTCTCCATAGAAGGGAGAGGCGGCGAGCATGAGAATAGCGGCACCAATGAGAAATTGTCGTGCGGGATCACCGTAATAATGTGAGATGGAGCGGAACTGCCGCAGATTTGTGATGTTCCACAGAGAATCGACGCGTCCGCCATCGCCTCCTTCTGACATACAACAATGATGACACGTTAAAGGTTTCCTGCAACCCGGCAATGTGATTTGGGCTCTTTTTTTTGCCGTCGCCGCTATAGTGAGGTCGACCACGCACTATCAATGTAGGACACTTCGTTTTATGAGCTCAGTGTTCGCCTTCGGCAAGCCGAAATCCTACTGACCGGGCAATAGCAAGAACTGCTTGAATATCATCGTTTTTGTGAACATTATTCACGCGGGTATACCCACACACCTCACAGGTATGCACAATTCGATAATCGGGAGAAGCTCCTTCTATCGTTTTCGGACGCATCGATCCTCCACAGTGCGCCGCACGATCTCCCGGCTCAATATCTACATGCTTGCTCCAGAGGCAGCGAGGACAATGATTGGTATATCCATCGCCGACGACGCTTGTACCACAATGCTCGCACGTAAAATCTTCTATCGTTCTCTTGAAGCTCATGTCGGCTAGAGCAAAACGACAACGCGATTACCGGAGCATTCGAGAACTCCATCTTGGATAGGAAATTCTTTTGTGTCGTTCTCATTCACGCGCACGGTGATAGTGCCGCGTTTCAAAGTCGTAACAAGCGGCTCGTGATGCGCAAGTACTGTAAGTTCCCCTGCAGAGCCAGGCAAGGTCGCTGAAGTCGCTTGTCCGTCAAAGCGCGTCTCGCCGACGCTCGCGATCGTAAGATGGAACGTGTTTTGCGCTGCCATGAGTTTATTTGGATTTCACTTCGTCGATACCTCCTTTCATGTAAAAGGCCTGTTCGTTTTGCGCATCGTGTTTGCCGTCAAGAATTTCTCCGAAGCCGCGCACGGTCTCGGCAAGGGTGACGTATTTCCCCTTTGCTCCCGTGAACGCGGTCTTCATCGCTTGGGGGATTTTGTATTTAAGGAAATGCTGGGAAGGCCGGAGGCCGCTGATCGTTTTGTGGTTTGTTCTCCTGGTCTCCATCCCCGTTCACGCGGGGCTTAGGATCCGCAAATGGTACAAGCCGTATCAAACCTGGATGGCCAAGGCGCGGGACGTCGCCGATAGAA
>CAZFMA010000016.1:0-7175 GCA_964520015.1 uncultured Candidatus Saccharibacteria bacterium | reverse complement strand
GTGATACGTGACCACGAGCATAAGCACAATGATGAGTCCGATGCCGATTGTATTCAGTAGCTGCAAGACTAGGCGTGGCGCATTTCGACGAAGAGCGCCTTCGATTGCTAAAACCGCGAGGCGACCACCATCGAGTGCGGGAATCGGAATGAGGTTGATAATCGCGAGATTGATGGAAATAACTGCAGCAAGTAGAAGCACCGTTCCCCACCCATTCTGAGAGGCCTGCCCGACATAACTCACGATACCCACAGGCCCCACGAGTTCAGAAACATCCACATCGCCTCGGCTCGCTCCTCCTACAAGTTTTCTCAAATCATTGAGCACCATAGTAAAAGAGTTCCCGGTTTGACGAAACGCAGCGATGGCTGCTTCCTTCCACGGCAGCGAGACGTTGGCAACCAAGGCGAGTGCGATTCCAAGGGCAGGCTGACCCGCCGCGTTTGGAAGCACTGCATTTGCCGGAATAATAGAGGTGTTTTTCGTTTCATCGTCCTGGATATAGGTGATGCGTATCGGCTCTCCACCCCGTGCCTTCACGAAATCGACAACAGCACTTGGGAGAAGTTGTGGCCTCTCATCATCATTTCCAACGACATCAATAATCTCGTCGCCCGACTGCAAACCAGCGTGATCTGCGGGAGATGAGGGCACGATATGCGCGACAATGAGACGAGTGGGTTGATTCGGAATGGGCGCCTCGACAACTTGCGGAACGCCTGCGTGGAGCGCAATTGCAAAGAGTCCCCACGCCATGATGACGTTCATCAGGACTCCCGCAACAAGAATCGCTGCCTGTACAATACGAGGAGAATCTACAAAGCTCCCTCGCCCATGCTGCTTCTGCCCTACATCCCCGAAGAGCCGCACGAAGCCACCAAATGGGATCCAATTGAATGTGTATTCCGTATCCCCAATTTTCCCGAATCGAAGGGCTCGCGGCGGATACCCAATCCCGAATTCTTCCACGCGGACACGGAAAATCTTTGCTACAAAAAAGTGTCCCAACTCATGAGCCACAATAAGAAGCACAAGAATTCCAATGACGAGAAGAACTGTTAGCATGACATTTACGCCGTCATCTCGCGTTCTTTCGAATCAAACGCCTTTTCCAGCTCTTCGTTTCCTTTGTCTACTCGTTTCTGCAATTCCTCTTTGAGAGAGAATTTGTCGTCTTCGGTAAGAGTGCCTTCTTTTTCTTTTACTTGAATTTCTTTCCACGCTTCATCACGGGCGACACGGATCGTGGTCCGTGCTTCTTCTAGCTTTCCCTTCGCGAGCTTTACGAGCTGCTCCCTGCGCTCAGAAGTGAGCTCGGGAAAAGTGACGCGTACGCTTGCTCCGTCGGACGACGTGCCCACACCGAGATTCGCCGCGGAAATAGCGCGCTCAATATCTTTGAGAAGCCCTGCGTCGTATGCGCTCACGCGAAGCGTGCGTGCATCTTCAGTCGAGACATTGCCCACTTGCTTAAGGGGCGCCATCGATCCATAGGCGGAAACTTGCACGCTATCGAGAATCGCAGGAGCCGCTCGCCCCGTGCGAAGCCCGCGATATTCACGTGCGAGCCATTCAGCTGCTCCGGAAACTTTGCTGTCGAATGTTTTAAAATCGTAATTCATGTGATTTTGCGAAATCATGCCGCATCACGTCAACTTTTATGCGGCTCCTGTATTATACCTGGTTTACATTTTTGGCACGAGGAGTGCCACCTGCTCAAGTAATGGTTTCACCAGTGCCCCCTTATCTCCCATATATTTCCGCGCACGATATACAGATTCGATTCCCGCGCTTTGATTCTTCCCCATGCGTTCTGACAATCGGTGTTCCAAAGACGAAAGAAACGCGATAATCGCACCGATGTCACGCTTATCATCTTCGTCTTTTTCTAGCAGCGGCTTTAGCATATCCAGCCGCTTTTGCGACGTCGCTGCGAGGAATATTTTTCCATCTACTATTTCGTCTTTAGCATGTACATCGGTAAGTGTGAGCATCTGCGCGCGAGAACGAAGCGTTGGGAGGAGTGTGTGAGGCGAGGGCACAATAAAAAAGAACATCGCATTGGCCGCTGGTTCTTCGAGAGTTTTCAAAAGCGCATTCTGAGCCTCATTCGTCATTCCCGACGTCACAATAATAAACACTCGCCGCTTCGAATCCCTCATGGCAAGCTGATTTCCCACCGCTCGGAGTGATGCGCGTTCACGTAAGTCCTTTGCTTCATCGATCCCAAAACGTTGATACTCGCGTACATATACGTCCGGATTTCCGCGCGTCGGAATACCTTCTTTCTGTAAAAGCGAGAAAACGCCGGAAATGTTCTCCGCCCCTCCTTTCACTAAATGAGTATTCCCCACCAATGTCATGAGAGCAGTATACCCCGTGAGATAATTTCTCGATGTTTGTGCACACACATAATAAAGAGCTCTGTTTCGGGAGAGTGGATAACCGTCATACTATCTATCTCACGGGGTATACTATCGCGCATGCCAGGTAAAGAACCCGTCCGAAAAATAGCTGTCAAACTTACCAATTTCATCGGCTCCCCCACGTCGATCATCATCCACACGCTTCTCTTTGCAGGAAGTTTCGTCGCGGTGCTTACGGGTTGGTTGCACCTCGATCGAATGTTGCTCGTCCTTACCACGATCGTTTCTCTCGAAGCAATCTATCTCGCGATCTTCATCCAGATGACGATCAATTACACGACGGAGTCCATCGAGGAGGTCGGAGAAGACATCGAAGAAATGCAGGAAGACATCGGCGAGCTGCAGGAAGACGTCGAGGAAATCAGCGAGGACGTGGAAGACATTAGTGAAGAGGTGGAGGAAATGAGCGAGGAAGAAGAGACCGAGGAAGCCGCGGAAGAAAAGCGTAAAGTCGAACAACAAAAAACACTCGCGACAATTCAAGCAGATTTACGAAAATTGATGGAAGACATCGAACGCCTGCAGAAGGATCAGCATCCGAAAATGTAACTAACGCTGAGCGAGCCGAGAGAAATGAAAGCTTGATTTCATTTCCGAGCGAGCGAAAGCGCTATGAGGTAAACCGATTAACGCTTCATGATTATCGCCTTTTTGTAGGTGTCGAGGTGTTTCAGGGCTTCGCCGGTGCCTTTGGCGACGCAAAATGGGGCGTCCTTCGCGACCTGAGCCTTCACGCCGGTGCGGCGGAATACGAGTTCGGGAAGATTACGGAGAAGCGAGGAGCCGCCGGTCATGATAATGCCGTTGTCAATGATGTCCGCCGCCAATTCGGGCGGCGTATCCTGCAGCACCTCTTTGATAGCATTCACTACCATGCGCAATTCTTTCCCGATCGCGCGCACGACTTCGTTGGTGCCGAACTCAATTGAACGCGGGAGCCCGGTGAGATGATCGCGGCCTTTCACCGTCATGGTGATCTCCTCATCCACGGGCACAGCAGAACCAATCTGGATTTTCACTTCCTCCGCCATTTTTTCTCCGATTCCAAGGTTCGCGGTTTTCTTGATGTAATCAGTAATCGCACTATCAATCGCATTGCCTGCACATTTGACGGATGTTGAAGCGACGATCCCGCCAAGAGAAATGACCGCGACATCCGTCGTCCCTCCACCTATATCGACAATCATATGTCCGCGAGCTTCATGGATCGGGATTCCTGCGCCGATGGCAGCAAGAATAGGCTCCTTGATTACATATGCTTCGCGCGCGCCGGCTTTCGTTGCCGCCTCCACAACCGCGCGTCGCTCCGTCGAAGTCACTCCTGCAGGCACCGAGACCATCACTGAGGGCTTAAAAAGATTCCATTTGCCGAGTGCCTTCCGGATGTAGTAGCGGAGCATCGCCTCCGTCACCCGATAGTCCGCAATGACGCCATCCTTCATGGGGCGGTACGCAATGATCTCGTCCGGCGTGCGTCCTATCATTTCCTTTGCTTCGTTGCCTATTGCAAGAATCTTGTTGTTTCTTTGGGAGACTGCAACAACAGACGGCTCATTCAATACGATGCCTTTCCCAGGGACAAAGACCAGCACGGTCGTGGTGCCGAGATCAATGCCAAGTTTTGGTGAAAATGAAAATGCCATAGGAGAGGACATTGTAGCCTCTCTCGACGGTTTGACAAACTATGACTCTTTTTGATGCTTTTTAGGATTCACTTCCCATCCCACTGGAAACGCTCCGCGTTCCAACGGGACGGGACTCATTGCAAACTATCTTTCTTTCCAAACTTAGACTTATTCCCCTTCTCGAACTTGTCTGGGTTTAACAGATACCAGAATTTTTTTGAAAAGTTGCTTGAGTCATCACAGATGCGTTTGAGATAGTACAAATCCTTTGTTGGTATCTTTTCTATGATCTTACCCATCCGACCCATGCTAATTAAAGGCAATCCATCGCGTCTCCGAGCCCGATTGAGCTCTGCACAGAAGTATTCCATAAACTCCCCACGCTCGGTCACGCGTGCCCGACCTATCGATCGCCTCAAGTGTGCCGCGATATGTCTCATAGCGGTATTGTACACTTTCCGCTCTACCCCGTGAGATAAAGCCTTCGGATAATAGTTCAATCTTGGATTAGTGTATCTCACGGGGTATAGTTTTCATGATGCATACAATTCTGGCTGAAAAAGAGAGCCCCGCCCTGCGGGGAATTTCCAAAGACATCTTTTTGCGTGACATAAAAAGTCCGCGCATCAAAAAGCTCATCGCTGAAATGAAGGCGCTTCTTGCGAAAGAAGAATACGGTGTCGCGCTCGCCGCTCCCCAGGTGGGAGAGCCGATCCGGCTCTTCATCGTCTCCGGTCGCGCGTTGACTCGTGATTCGCGCAATGCCCTGGATGAATCTAAGACGATTGAGGTTAAACCTCAATCTCAGGCAGTTCCAGATCAGATTTATATCAATCCCGTGATACTGAAAATGTCTCGGGCAAAAAAGGGAAAGCATGAGGGCTGCCTTTCTATTCGCGGAAAGTGGGGCATCGTCGCACGTGCAGAGAAAGCGAGCGTCCGTGCGCATGACGAAACGGGCAAGCTCTTCACACGCGGAGCTTCAGGATTTCTCGCGCACGTCTTCCAGCACGAGATGGATCACCTCGACGGCATTCTCTATACCGACAAAGCAACCAAACTCTATGATGAACAAGAAGAAAAACGCAGCTGATACCCGTTTCGTTTTTTTCGGTACCGCGCCGCTTAAGGATGCGGTGCTTGGAGAACTCGAACACGAGTGCTATGTTCCTGCAAAAATAGTTGAATCGGGATCTATTTCTCGAGAGCTTATCGAAGAGCTTCAGAAATCGGAATGGGATTTTTTTCTTGTCGCTTCCTATGGACAGAAAATTCCGAGCGAATTGCTCGAGATGCCGCGACGAGGAGTTGTGAATGTCCATCCATCGCTTCTGCCAAGCCTACGCGGCCCCTCCCCTATTCGCTCCGCCATACTGAACGATCAAAAAGAAACCGGTATTTCTATCATGCTGCTCGATGACGAACTGGACCACGGACCAATAATTGCGCAAAAAAAGATCACGATACGT
The DNA here is from genome assembly GCA_964520015.1 of uncultured Candidatus Saccharibacteria bacterium. GTDB lineage: Bacteria > Patescibacteriota > Minisyncoccia > Phycocordibacterales > UBA2100 > UBA10103. The sequence goes on along the minus strand of CAZFMA010000016.1, from coordinate 1,655 downwards.
GAGTGGCCTCCGCACGGCCGTGCGCTCGACGAATTGCTCGCGCTTGAAGGAGGTAAGCTGCTCGCAACCATTCTTCCCGCGTGGCTCGCCGGCGAGATCGAGGCGCGGCCGCAAAACGATGATCTCGCTACGTATTGCCATACTTTTAAAAAAGAAGACGGCTTACTTGATCTTCGTGCCGAAGCCTATCAGAATCTCTTAAAAATCCGAGCGTTCGAAGGCTGGCCCGGTACCTACACTTTTTTTGAGCGTGCGGGCAAAAAGCTTCGTGTCGGTATCCTCGACGCCCACATTGAAGGAAACCCTTCGACGCTGCTCAGGACGGGCAAACTCGTTATCGATACAGTAAAACCGGAAGGCAAACGCGAAATGGGGTACGTGGAATTCCTCCGCTCTGGTGCAAAACCACTCTAAAAGCATCTCCCTCTCTTTTTTTACGCAAAATGGTATTCTGTCGGGGGCGAATGAAAGGAGGCTGCGATGACTCCGAAGTCCCAGTTGCGAGAGCGAACAATTGCAGCGGAGGCTTGGGATGCTTTGAGCGCTGATGATCGGCGGCTCACGCTCCATGTGTTCTTTGTCCGTGGAGAGCGCCTGTTTGAGGACGTGCCGGAGGGGGGTCTTCAGGGAGCGAAAGCTGCAATTGCCCCCTGCGCGACACGACCCTTTGCTGCACTTCCTCCGCTTGTACAGGAAGCGCTTCTGGGAAGGGTGCAGGGGCAAAGCTTAAAATTGCCCTTCGAAAAGATTCAAGAACAAAAATGTTCTGCGAAAGAGGGGTACTGGCAGCACTTGTACCACCCCCGCCGTCACTAGCCCGCGCGCGCTTCACGCCGCGCGGGCCCCCCTTTTATTGTCCCAATCGCATCCACTTCTTCACGGCAGCGCCGGTTTTGCGCAATACGCGCGTGTGCAATTTCTTATCCCGAAGAAGTTGACGCTCTACTTCCTCTTTGACATCATCAATCGCAGCATTGACCGACGCTGCGTTGTTGCGTGCGTAGATTCGATCCATGCCCGGTTGAATAATATGTATTTCAGCAAACCATATATTCGCACCGTGTCGTGGTCGGCCGGCATCACGCCCAACCTCCACCTCACAACGCACAACATGTGTGCCCACCGTAAGGAATTTCTCAAGCGTTGCGATGCGTTCGTTTAAATATTCTGCGACTTCCGGCGTGATTTCATAATCTGTTGTCTTGATTCGAATGTCCATGTGCTCACTCTAGCATGTATTAAAACGGTGCCTGTGTTGATAATAAATTCGAATCGGAAATAAAACAAAAGCGCCCCGTACGGGGCGCTTTTGTTAAAGCCGTTCGGCTTTAGGCACGACTGACCTTGACCGCGTTGGGCCCCTTCGGGCTGTCAGCGACTTCGAAAGTCAGAGTGTCACCTTCGCGAAGTTCGTCAAAGCTTACGCCGACGAGCTCGTTGGAGTGGAAAAAGAGATCTTTCTCCTGTCCTTCGCGCTTGATGAACCCGAAACCCTTATCGGTGAGACGAGCGATTGTTCCTGTTTGCATACTGTGTAGAAGAGGAAGTAGTTAAAACAAGACAGTTATGCTGAGAGTGGAGGTCGATCCTTGCGTCCCTGGATCAGCGCTGGAGGATGTAAGAAAGCTAGCACGAGCCATTCCCATTGTCAAGCT
>CAZFMA010000015.1:0-9781 GCA_964520015.1 uncultured Candidatus Saccharibacteria bacterium | reverse complement strand
TTTGACAGATAGCCTTATAACATGATATAATATCACCGGAACTGAACCTTCACTGATTCGTCTGGCCTGGGAGGGCCACATACCATGCCGAAGCTTGTCACCCGACTCGTTTTCCCCGCCGTTCTCGCTCTGCTCGTCTCCGGCACCGCTTCGGCCGCCGACTCGGCGCAGGTCGAGGATTCCGGTCTGGAGACGTTCATCCAGGCCGAAAAGGCGAAGACGGCGGCTCAGCTCGGCGTTCCCGAAGAGGACGCGGAATCCTTCATCCGCACTCTCGCCGCAGCAACTATTGCGCGCGAGGCTGCGGCGAAAGACGAGACTGGGGTGACGGCACTCTATGCCGATACGCTCCAGCAGTACGCGGAGGCACTGGTGCTCAGCAAGAGCGTCCTGATCCGCGGCCAGGCGCTCTTCGAAGAGATCAAGAGCGGCACCCCCGGCACGAAAATCCCGCAGCCGCTCGCTGAGAAGATCAATGCGTGGGCGTGGTCCGCGGGGAATACGCTGGTCATGATGGCCAAAGCCGGCGGCACCGCAGGGAAGTGGGCCGAGCAGCGCTTTCTCGCAGCCGGCGTCTGTGACGTCGACGACCCGCGTCTCAACTTCACCAAGTGCGAGACGCTCGCCAACGAGACGCTGGCCCTCTGGAGCCAGATCAACAATCACTTCGAGTCGATGGCAGATGCCATCCAGGTTCTCGTGCTGACGGTGCCGAATATGACCTACTGATCCCGTCGCGTCGACCGCCGACCCTGTTCTCTGTCTCCTCCCCGACCTGATGGCCTGCCCCGTGCAGGCCATCTTTTTTATAGAACAAAAGTACGGCCTCTTCCTTTTTTATGAAAGCGCCACACATGTACTCTTGACATTCATCGCACGCAGGATACCGTTGACACATGTCAAGGCGCGTGCCTTGATTGATCTCTAACAACCGGCACTGGCAGCAACTGAGAGGAGACGTCTCGTGCAAACACATCCAACGATCGCACAACCCGCAGGTACGGTTGTCCCGGGCTCGCAAGTCCCCGTGGGGTTCAAGTATCACGGGAACGAGAAAGCAGAAGGGCGTCTGAACAAGAGGCGCTTCGAAAAGAAGTTTGCGACGCTCGCTCGCGTCGCAGGCTATGCCGGGACCTTTCACATACACCTTGTCAACTTCGTGAAAGGGACCGCCCACACCAAGGGGCTGCGGATCAGATCCCCAGGACGGGATCGGGTCGAGATCACATGGCATGAGGGAAGCAACGACAATTGCCTGCTCATGTACATCGCAGCGTTTCCTCCCCACCTTCCTCCGGTTCAACTGCACAGCCGGCTCAAGGCAGCGCAAGCAGGAAAGCTAGCGCTGGATCAACACGAAGCCGAAGTGGTTGCCCTACCAGCAGGAGATAAGGAGGGTGCAACCGGTCAACGGACTGACGCGAACGACGTGGGAGTTCATATTCCCCAGCTCCTTGGCGACGAGCAGCTGCAACAAGAGAGCGCACGCGTGGAGGCCGTGGCGGTGGAGACATGCCACATGTTCATGGGCGATGCAGAACTCATCGCCGTCTGCATGCTCGAGATCTTCGGGCAGGTGGATGAAAAGGGCTGGATCGGGGCCGTCAAATGTGCAGGCATTCTCGAGGCCTTCGGTTACAGCCCACGTACCGCGGACCGGATCCTGCATTCACTGGTCATTGCGGGACACCTGATATCCTCCGGCAAAGACCGCCAGCGGTTCGCGCTCCGGCCTACGTGGCTGGAGAGGTTCCGTCCATCGGAACCAGAGGCCAAGGTCGAGCAGCCAGCTCGGCCCCAAGCACCGGCTTCTCCACCCCCTGTTGAAACCGTTCAGCCGTCCGAGGCCGGAATCGCCGAATTGGCACCGGCGAAGATAGTTTCGCAGACCGCACGTTTCGATCAGCTCTCGAAGCTGGCGAAGCGGGCGGAACGTGCCCGTACCCGCCGTGGAGAGCTTGCGGCGGAAATCGCGGCGCACGAAGAGCTTATCCGTGGTTACAGCGCGCGACGAGACGCGGTTCAGAAGGACCTGGCACTTCTCGATGGCTTCCTCGGCCAGTCCGACGTCAAAGACGCGGAGGCGAAATTCGCCCAGATCTCAGCGCTACTCAACGGCTGAGACCGTCGAATCCTGAGGCTCGCGCGTCAGCGTGAGCCTCTTCCTTTTTTATGAAAACGCGATACGTTTAGATGAATGAGTCCCGTTAGGGATGAAAAAAGTTGGTATACTTACATTCTCCGCAGTCTGAAAGATGGAGAGACGTACACGGGTTCAACGGGTGATCTACGGAAGCGTTTCAAGCAGCATAACGCGGGCCTGACCAGTTCGACAAAAGGACGGAAGCCGTTTGAACTGATATATTACGAAATGTGCAGGCATGAAGATGATGCACGGTCGAGAGAATTATTTCTTAAATCTGGCATGGGTAAGCGCTACATCAAGAATCGCTTGAAACGCTTCCTATCTCTAACGGGATGAACATCAACGAAATTCGCGCGAAGTATTTGGAATTCTTTGAGAAGCAGGGACACACTGTCATTCCCTCGGCTTCTATAGTTCCGCAGAACGATCCGACGACACTTTTTACCGGCAGCGGGATGCAGCCGCTCGTTCCATACCTCTTGGGCCAGCCGCACCCGAAAGGCAATCGTTTGGTAAACAGTCAGAAAAGCTTCCGTGCGGAAGACATAGAGGAAGTGGGAGACAATCGACACACCACATTTTTCGAAATGCTCGGTAACTGGTCGCTTGGTGATTACTTCAAGAAAGAACAGTTGCCATGGTTCTTTGAGTTCCTCACGAAAGAAATTGGACTTGACCCAAAGAAGCTCTACGTCACGGCATTTATCGGCCTGCCTGCGCAGGCAGGCGATGAGAAGAGTGGTATTCCCCGCGATACCGAATCCGCCGAGATATGGCAGAAACTTTTTGCAGAGAAAGGTATTGAAGCAAAAATCGTTGAAATCGGATCGGAAGAGGATGGGTATCGGCGGGGCATGCAGGGCGGACGGATCTTTTATTACAACGCGAAGAAGAATTGGTGGAGCAGAGCGGGAGTACCGGAGAATATGCCGGCAGGTGAGCCGGGCGGACCGGACTCTGAAATATTTTATGACTTTGGTTCGACAAGCTCACCACAGGCGGTCCACCACGATCCGAAATTTGGCAAGGAGTGCCATCCGAATTGCGACTGCGGACGATTTCTTGAGATCGGCAACTCCGTTTTCATGCAGTACATAAAGAGAGAAGATGGAACATTTGCACTGCTTCCCAAACAAAACGTCGATTTCGGCGGCGGCCTTGAGCGCATCGCCGCTGCTTCGCAGAATAATCCTGATGTGTTTGCAATCGATGTATTTGAAGAGGCGATCGCGCTCCTTATTCACTTCTCCGGCAAAGAGTACAACGATAGCCGCTACAAGCGATCATTCCGAATCGTCGCGGATCATATACGCGCTGCGATGTTTATGCTCGAAGCAGGCGTGCGACCCGCAAATACCGAGCGCGGATACGTACTACGCAGATTGCTTCGTCGCGCGGCACAGCACGCAGCGAAGCTCGGACTGCAGGACAAAGATGCAGCAGACAGCATGCTTGTCCGCTGCGCGGTAATTTTTATCGAGAAGTATAAACAGGCCTATCCCGAATTCCAGAGTGATGAGACCTATCAAATGATCAAAGATGAGATTTGGAAAGAAGAAAAGCAGTTTGCCCGAACGATCGAGGCCGGCATGAAAGAATTCGAGAAACTCGCTACAGGAGGACATGTTTCCGGTCCACAGGCGTACACTTTGTTCACCACTCACGGCTTCCCCTTCGAAATGACGATCGAGCTTGCGAAAGAGCGGGGGATTGATGTCGATGAAGACGGTTTCAAAGCGGAGATGAAAAAGCATCAGGACCTCTCGCGTGCAAGAAGCGAGCAGAAATTCAAGGGCGGCCTCGCTGATACGTCGGAAAAAACAACGCGCCTTCACACAGCACACCATCTATTGTTGAGGGCATTGCAGGTCGTTCTTGGCGACGAAGTGAAGCAGCGGGGAAGCAACATTACCCAAGAGCGGTTGCGAATCGACTTTTCGTATGGACAAAAGATGACGAAGGAGCAATTGGCAGAGGCGGAACGGATCGTGAACGAAAAGATACAAGAAGCTTTACCGGTAGTCCGCTCAACGATGCCGAAAACGGAGGCGGAAGAATTGGGTGCACAAAAAGAATTCGGTGCAAAATACGCTGATACAGTTTCCGTCTACTCTATGGGCCCGAAAGGTGCAACTATTGAGAACCCGCAATTTGATAAAGCCTTCTCTCTTGAATTCTGCGGCGGGCCTCACGCTTCAAACACGGGCGAACTGTCAGGAACATTCAAGATTCTAAAGGAAGAAGCAGTCGCGGCAGGCATCCGACGCATCAAAGCGGTCTTGACGAATTGATACAAACAAGGGAAAGTTCGACGGGTTTCCTCAACTGCGAAGGAAAGGACCATGGTCAAGCTTTTGCTCTGGGTCACCGGGCTTGTTGGCTGCGGACTCGCCGTTGGCCAGTGTTTCTATTGAAGTCTGCAGGGAATGCGCCGGCGGGTCTTGAGGACCCCGCCGGCGCTTCGTCTTTTTCAGGTAATAATTCTTGGTCTTGATCCAATTCTCGGAGATATTCCCATTCGTAAGCTATCGTCATCAATTGGGAATATATCCTATTTGAATAACTCCATTGAGTTGTAAACAACAACCTTCAGTGCACGGGGCAGAGGATTTATCTCACGGGGTATAATTGAAGAATGGTTTCCATGAATCTCGGGCACAAGCGCGGGGAAATTGTCGGTGTTGTTGATATTGGAAGCACGAGCGCAGCCGTGGCGATAGTGGAAACGCATCCGCACGATCTCGCAATCGTTCTTGCAACCGAAAGAGCACAGCTACCTATAGAAGAGCGTACACAGGAGGCGACGATCGCGGGAATTGGGGAGATGCTCAAAACGGCAGGAGGCAATGCTCAGAAAAAGTACGCGGCCACCAAGCAGGCCAGCTCTCCCATACAGGGGGTCCATGCAATAGTCCACGCACCATGGACCTCATCCAAAACAGTTCAGACAGCCGCATCATTCGAGAAAGATACAGCGATCACGGATAAAGTGATTTCCGATCTCGCAAAAAAGGCGCTCGCAGAAGCGAAGGTAGACGCGAAGAATCTTCTTGAAGCGAATGTGATACGCGTCGAGTTGAATGGCTACCCGACAGCAAAGCCGGTAGGAAAGCATGCAAAAGAAATAATCGTGCATACACTCCTCAGTGAATTCACTCCCGGTATTCGCGACCTCATCATCGAGACGGTCCAAAAAGTATTTCCTCGCATGCCTCCACCGGTCTTTCGCTCTGCCACGCGTGCAGCGATAACAATCCTACGAGAAGCTAACAATCCGGAAAGTAACTATCTTCTCGTCGATGTAGAAAGTGAGGGGACGAGCATAACCGCCGTGCGCGACGGAGTTACTGCCGAACACGAGCTTATTCCCGAAGGCACGCAGACTATTCTCAAAAAAATAGCGGGGACGGGCATGCCGGAGGAGACTCTGAGCTTACTTCGGATGATCGCGAGAGATCAGTGCTCGGATCCTGCGTGCGAAACACTTCAGGCATCGATCGCGAAAATAGAACCGGATTTGGTACGTGTCTTCGGGGAAGCAATGGGTAAGGCAGGGGCAAAAAACCGATTACCGGAAACGATGATCCTGATTGCGCATCCTGACATGTTTCCGTGGTTGGCAAAACTGTTCTCCCGTATCGATTTCTCACAATTCACTCTAACCGCGCAACCTTTTGTAGTAAAGAAGGTGGATAGTATGAATCTTCCGGAAGCAGTTCAAAGCCCGGATACTCTCCATGATCCTGGTCTTGCCCTTGCTATACGGTTTGTTAATAGGGGAGAGCAGGCCTGAATTCTTTGATATACTAAAGAAGTTGTTATGAGCGAAGCGAGTTACATATTCTTTACCGCCACACTCCCAAAGAGTGTGGCCGATGTAAGTTGTTTCCCCGCCTGCGCCAAGGCTTCGGCGGGCAGGTAAGCTCGTTAACACTCGCTAAGAAAAACTAACATGGCAAACGACTATTCGCGAGACATTGTGCCACCCGAGGATCCGGGCTTCGATGATAAAGAACAGCAGATTCCCATTCGTGTAAACGAAAGTCCTGCGGCGCCTGCGCCCTCCCGAGGCATACGCAATATTTCCGTCCCTGATCGCACGCGACCCACGTATCCGGGAGGCCCGCCACAACGTGTAGGGGATGACATGCGCGGAGTGCCTCATGAGGCCATGCCGCCACGGCCGCATCGCCGATCTTCACGCCTTTGGATCTGGATACTGGCTGCACTATCCCTCGCCGTAATCGGAGGTCTGGCGCTTCTCGCGTTTCGGCCGACGAGCGTCACGGTGACTCCGAAATCGCGAGTGCTCACATTTACTGATTCAATGATTTTTGTAGCGCAACCAGGAGCCACTGCCTCGGACACCTCTGTACTCACCTACACGGTGCATACATCTGAACTCGAAGATTCCGAAGTCGTACCGTCCCAGGGGACGACTCATGTGGAAACAAAAGCCTCCGGAAGCATTACCGTCTACAATAATTATTCTTCCGCTCCTGTTCGCCTCATCAAAAACACGCGGTTCGAGACTCCTGAAGGATTCATATTCCGTACACCCGCCGATATCGTCATACCAGGAAAGAGTAGTGTGCCGGGCCAGATCAAAATCACGGTATTCGCCGATCAAGCGGGCGAAAAATATAATGTAGGACCCGTCTCGCGGTTCAACCTTCCGGGTCTCAAATCGGGTCCTATGTACGCCGGCGTGTATGCGAAATCCACGACCGCGATGGCAGGAGGGTTTGTGGGGGAGCAACCAGCTACTGCGCCGGGTGCCTTAAACGCGGCGATTGCCACCGTTCGCGCACGGCTCGAAGCAAAAGCTCGAGAAGGAGCAAAAAGGGAAGAGGAGGGCGTGATTGCCTTTCCGGATCTTGCGACCATCGCATTCCAATCGCTTCCTCATACCATCGAGGCTGGCACTGGGGTGCGAATTCACGAAAAAGCGATTATTGACATTCCATTAGTCTCAGAGGATGCTCTCGGAATTGCAATCGCTCGCTCGGTCGCGGAGGACGATGCAGGACCCCTTACATTTACCCCCGGAGAGACGCTCGTCGCGCATCAGACCACCTCGAGCGCTCCCACGTTGGGCCTTGATTCCCTCACCTTTTCCTTCACCGGTACGGGTACCCTTATATGGAACGTGGACGCTGGTGCTCTCGCCAGCGCCCTTGCAGGCCGGGATAGCGTCGGTTTTCAAACCATCGTAAATACCTTCTCCGGAATTCAGGAAGCTCATGCACGGATAGAACCGTTTTGGAAAAAAACCTTCCCCGCCGACCCGGGAGACATCAAGATCAAGGTTGTGGAACCGGAAGCAAAATAACGGCTTGAAATTTGACGAATCAGATTCTAGCTGCTATATTTCACCGCGCAGATATGTCCGAACCAGAGGTTGTCACGGGAGTAGTCGAAGAGGCGCTTCCCAACACTCTATTTCGTGTAAAGCTCGAAAATGGCGAGGTTACGCTCGCGTACCTTGCCGGCAAGATGCGTCTGCATAGAATTAAAGTGTTGGTGGGTGATCGCGTTGAAGTTTACTTGGACTCCTACGGAGGCCGGGCGCGCATCACGAGGCGCTTCTAAGAACTATCGTATGAAAGTAAAGTCCTCTGTTAAGAAAATCTGCACTCATTGCCACATGGTAAAGCGCCGTGGGCGATTGTGGGTCATCTGTACTAATCCACGACATAAACAACGGCAAGGTTAATTCAAACTCATTTTAAATACATGCGTATCGCAGGCATCACCATACCGGAAGAAAAACGACTTGAAATCGGTCTTACTTCTATTTATGGAGTAGGTCGCCCGCGCGCACACGAAATACTGGAAACGCTTAACATTGACGCCGGAAAACATCCGAAAGATCTTTCTGCGAAAGAAGAGACCGCGCTTCGCGAAGCAATCGAGAAATTTCCTCTTGAAGGCGAATTGCGCCGTGAGATCAGCTCCAATATCCGCCGATTGAAGGATATTAAATCCTATCGCGGAAGTCGCCATGCCAAACACCTTCCTGCTCGCGGCCAGAAAACCAAAACCAATTCCCGCACGGTACGCGGCAACGTCCGAAAGACCATGACGAGCGGTCGCCGCAAGCTCGAGAAAACATAAAGAAGTTGTTATGAACAAAGTGAATTACAAATTCTTTACCCTCCTAAATTTTCCGCTCAACGCGCTTGAGTCGAATAGGGCACTGTGCCAGAGACCCGTCTCAACCATTCATCAAATATGGCGTCGAGTTACGCGAGCGGAAAATTTAGGAGGGTGTAAGAGTTTTCTAAGCTCGTTAACACTCGCTAAGAAAATCTAACATGGGTAAAAAACGCATCATCAGAAAATCCGGTGGCACGGTGGATCAGGGACTCAAATCCCGCTCTCTTGCCCGTGTCGCGAAGAAGAATATCGTCGCAGGAACACTGCATATTCACGCTACCTACAACAATACGAAGGTGCTTTTGACCGACAAAAACGGCAACGCGGTGGCGTGGTCGTCTTCTGGTGCCCTTGGTTTTTCCGGAGCCAAGAAAGGCACGCCGTTTGCTGCTGCGAAGGTAGGGGAGTTAGTGGGTGATAAAGCGGCTATCATCGGCGTAAAGGAAGTGGATGTTGTGATTCGGGGAGTCGGAGCCGGCCGTGAATCGGCGCTCCGTGGGTTCGCTGGCAAGGGAATCGAGGTCTCTCGCATTGCCGATGAGACGCCGATACCGCATAATGGCCCGCGACCTCCGAAGCCCCGCAGGATATAAGTACTAAGTCATAAGTATAAAGTCATAAGAACACGAGAAAAATACTATTAGTACTTTGTACCTAGTACTTATAACTTACTTAGCATATGTTGCTCATCAAATCAAAATATAAAATCGCGAAGCGCCTCGGCGCAGCCGTTTTCGAAAAAACACAGACGCAGAAGTTTGCGCTCTCTGAAGCGCGCACTCCTCCCAAAAAGACTCGTGGAGGTCGCGGTGGTGGAAGCGATTACGGCCGACAACTCCTCGAAAAACAGCGCGTTCGTTTTACCTACGGTATTTCGGAAGGTCAACTTTCTAAGTACGCAGAAGCAGCCTTTGCTGAAAAAGATCCTTCCACGAGCTTGCATCGCGCACTCGAAATGCGCGCAGACAGCGCTCTCTATCGAGCTGGGTTTGCCTCGACTCGTCGCGCAGCGCGCCAAATTGTTTCTCACGGTCACATTACAATCAACGGCAAGCGAACCACTGTGCCGTCCTATCGTGTGAAGGTGGGGGACGTTATGGGGGTCCGAGAGGGGAGTCGCACAAGCCCGCTCTTTACGATTCTGAGCGAGAAAAACGAGGAGGGGCAACGGGCAATTCCTCAGTGGCTAAAGGTTGATCGAAATGCGCTTCACATTACCATCATGGGCGAGCCATCATATAATTCAATCGAGTCCGGACTTGCGTATTCCACACTGTTTGAGTTCTACAGCAGATAGTGCTATACTAGTACACTTTTACGCCCAAAGGCATTTTTTATTTAGAAGTCGTTATGAGCAAAGCGAATTACAAATTCTTAACCCTGTTAAATCGCCGTTCTGCGGCGCCTCGCAAAGCGAGGATTTAACAGGGTGTAAGAGCTTCTAAACTCATTATCATTCGTTAAGAATCTCTAACA
>CAZFMA010000014.1:0-4595 GCA_964520015.1 uncultured Candidatus Saccharibacteria bacterium | reverse complement strand
TCTCCCTATTTTAAGCGCTCTTACGCCGAGCGGTTTCTTTATCGGGTGGGCCAAGCCCGTGCCGTACAATCCATACAATCTTACGCGCAAACTCTGGGGCCTGCCTGCGCAGGCAGGCGAGGCGATCGTTGCTCTCGCAGGACCGGCCTCAAATCTCGCGCTTGCTCTTCTCTTTGGACTTTTGATTCGTCTTGAAGCTTTGCCGAGTGCGATCGATATGTTTATGTACGTCGTTGCAGTCAACGTCTCCCTCACCATCCTCAACCTCCTTCCTGTCCCCCCACTCGATGGATCAAAAATATTCTCGGCTATTCTTCCAAAAGGTCTCGGATACGATCGTTTACGAGCTACCATGGAGCGTAATCCCTTTCTCAGTTTCGGTCTGGTCATCATTCTCATTGTTGTGTTTGGGGAGACGCTGGGGACTCTGTCATACGGTCTTATGCATCTCATTGCCGGGGTGTAAGAACCTCATACACTATTTGCGTTTAGGGGCGGAGCGTAGTACACCCCGTGAGATAAACTAATTCGTCACGAAAACATTATTCTTAGATCGCAGAGATTCTCCGAGGAAAAGGTGGAAGCTGGACTATTTTTATCTCATGGGGTACACTCCTCGCACTCCCTTCGGGGGTCCAAGAGCTTCTAAGCTCGTGGCGACTCGCTCAGAATCTCTAAGATGTCAACCATCAATCAACTTACGCGCAAAGGTCGGGTCAAGAAGACCTGGCGCACCAAGACCATCGCACTTTCGCGAGGCTTCAATACGCTTGAGAACCGCCCTTCTTTTTATGCTGCACCTTTCAAGCGCGGCGTCTGCACACGCGTCACTACCAAGACTCCCCGCAAACCAAACTCTGCTATCCGAAAGATCGCGCGCGTGCGTCTTACGAACGGCATGGAGATCACTGCGTACATCCCCGGCGAAGGTCACAACCTTCAGGAGCACTCGGTGGTCTTGGTCCGCGGTGGTCGCGTGAAAGACATCGGCGTGCGCTACACGATCGTGCGTGGCAAATTGGATGCAACAGGCGTGGAGAAGCGTCGCCGCGGCCACTCACTCTATGGAGCTAAGAAGCCGAAAGCAGGTAAATAAGATTTATCCCAGCCCTATTTTTGCAAGACGTATACAAACTTCAGTGATATGCAAACTTTTCTCAAAGACTCGATTGCAACGCGCTTCGCCCGACAAGGGTTGGCCTATTCGGCCACGCGCGTTGCGAGCGAAGTTATCAGCAAAAATAGAGCGGGATGTAAGATTTTCTAATTCGCTTCGCTCATAACAAAATCTAACATGCGACGCCCTGTAAAAAATCGAAAACAGCCTCAGCCGGACGAAGTGTACGGCTCTTTCAAAGTCGCAAAGCTCATTAATTACGTGATGGAACGCGGCAAGAAAGACACGGCACGCAAAATTGTCTACAAAGTCATGGATGAATTGAAGAAAGAAGGAGATCCTATCACCATTTTTGAAGAAGCGCTTGAGAAAGCATCTCCATCAGTTGAGGTGCGCTCACGTCGTGTCGGTGGTGCTAACTACCAGGTGCCTCGCGAAGTAAATCCGAACCGCAAGCTCGCGCTCGGTATGCGCTGGATCGTAGAAGCAGCTGAAGGCACGAAAGGTAAGCCAATGCACGAATCGCTTCTTGCTGAGATCAAAGCCGCACACAAAGGCGAAGGCGCCGCAGTCACCAAAAAAGAAACAACGCATCGTATGGCGGAAGCCAACAAAGCGTTTGCCCACTTCGCGTGGTAAACTCAAGGTATGAATAAATATCTCGCTGTTCTCGGTACAGCAGTTCTCCTAGGAATAGGAGGCTTTTTTGTGTGGCGGAGCTTCGTACCCGCTGATGTGAAACAAGACGCTACGCCGGACACTCTCGGCACAGCATTCACTGATATAGAACAAGGTATTGTGTCGGACACCTCTGACTCATCCGATGGTCCAGAGGCAAAGACAATCCTTATAATTCAGGGTAAAGAGTACCGAAGTCCACTCGGATACTCTATACAGTTTCCTACTGACGCATCGGTAACTGAAGCTCCCGCGGCCTACAGTATGGCTGCGGCGACCCATGTAAGCGGTGACTTCGGTACCCTCTGCATCTCGCCTGGGTACGGTTGTGGCGGGGTAGGATTGCAAGGATGGTCTCTAACGAAAAAAGAGATTACTACTGCGAGTGGAAATGTACTTACAGTATTTATCTATACACGAGACACAGGAGCTATAGTAACGATAGTATCTCTCGACCCCCTTCCTGCATCTCCATGGACCAAGGACGCTCAACTACAAGTTGCAACGACGCTGGAGCATCTTGCAGGGGTAGAATCAATGCTCGCATCCCTTTCATTTAGGTAGTCCAAAAGCGTTTTTGCCCACTTCGCGTGGTAGAAAGCCTTGATGGGGGATAACACCACCTCTCGCCTGAGAGGGTGGTAGGATGAGCTTCATGAAAACCATTCAAGATATAGCAGCTTTTTTATTCGTTACAGCGGTTGCGATCCTCACCGCCGTGTGCGTTCTTGGCGTCTGGGAGTTCTTCGGACATGACATCATTTGGAAGTCGTTTCAGACCGTAGGTCTCTTGGCGGCTGTCGCGGTCGTAGTCATTATCGCGGGACGCTTTATGGGCCATGGGGCTTCTCCGGTACTTCCCTCCGCCCCCAATCCGGTATTTAAAAGCATTCGCAGCGTTACTCCCGTTGTCTTGATAATAGCCGCTTCGCTCCTTGCGTTCATCGGAGTTCTTGCGATCTGGGATGTTATCGCTGACAAAGAAATATTCAACAAGGCAATAGGCTCGCTTGCTGTGCTTTCTTTCGGCACGTTCGTTATGGTTGTCACCTGCATGGAAAGAGAAAATAATCCAATGCTCAACCATCAGAAAGTTTCCGCGGGTGGTGTGATAGGCGGGCTCATCCTTTTGTATCTCATCTTTGCTTTCAGCGGCCTGTTCTCCTAAGGAAACCTTTGTTTCGCTACTCAACCCGTTTCCCTAACGGCTTCGGGTACATTTTACTCATGGTAGGATTCACCGTTATATGGCCCGATGGTTGCTTCGTATAATCTTTTCGCGTTTCGAAGGTATTGCGACCCCGTTTAGAGTTGTCTTCGCCGATGGAAGTGACCTGAAGAATTACACAAGTGGGGAGCCCGAGCTCACGATCCGATTCAATACGCGCGGCGCCGAATGGTACACACTGATCTTTTTCTACGATGGACTTTTCGAGAAATACATCGAAGGGAAAATAGATCTCATTGGAAATCATCCCGTCATGCTCCTCTACGGCATAAAAAACGATTTTGCGAAAGGAAAAGTGAATCGAAAGCCCTTCACCTATTCACCGAATCCTTTTATGTATGTGCGCAAAAGGATACAAGAGTGGTTGCAAAGCAATAAGACAAAAGCAATCGCGAAACGAAACGCCGAATTTCATTATGCGATACACCCGAAGCTTTTTGAGGAAATGCTCGGCGACACCGTGGGCTATTCCGAAGGATATTGGACGGCAGAGACGAAGAATCTCAATCAGGCGAAACACAATAATTATGAATACATCTGCCGCAAGCTTCTCTTGAAACCGGGAGATCGGGTACTTGAAGTCGGAAGCGGATGGGGATTTATGCCGATTTACATGGCGAAGAAGTACGGCGCTCTGGTGACCGTATACAATCCGGTCGGCCGCCAAAACGACTACATGCGCGAGCGCTTTAAGAAGCATGGGGTTGCCGACAAGATACGTCTCGTTGAGGGAGATCATCGTGACATTCTGAAAGAAGAGAAACATTCATACGATAAATTTGTAACGATCGGCGTGCATGAGCATCACGGGATGAAGAAGAGACGCTACGATGAGTGGTGGGAATCAATTGAACATGTCTTAAAGCCCGGCGGCGTCGGTGTCATATCTACTTCGTCGCGCCTGCAGTGGACTGCAACTTCTTTTTTGGTTCTCAAATACATTTTCCCCGGCGGCCATCTTCCCAGCTTGCCGCACGACCTCCTCTCAATGGCCCGCAAGGGAATGATGCTGGTCGAGGTCGAGAATCTCTGGCCTCACTATCAGCGCACGCTTGTCGAGTGGCGTAATCGTTTTCACGAACGATGGTCCCGTATCCAACCGGCTGACCCCACCTTCTTTACTGAAAGATTCAGACGCCTATGGTCAATGTACCTTGAGGGCACGGTTGCAACGTTTAATGACACGCTTGATCTCACGCACATTGTTTTCACCAATGGTCGCAGTGCCGATTATTATCCGAGAACGAGAGAGGCAAAACATGCGGGTGATTTCCGGACTGGCGAGGAGGGGGTTGAATGTTACGGGAAAGAAGAAGAGGCAGTTTCAGTCGTGAGTCCTCTCTCGCCCATCTTCACTTCTCCTCTACACTGAAATTCTTGCACTTTTCTGATTTTCAGCTACATTACTCACACGCCCTCGGGCGTTTTATTTTATGTCTAGAGACTACCCCCTCGAAAAGGTACGGAATTTTGGAATTGTCGCGCACGTGGATGCGGGCAAGACGACTACATCCGAGCGTATCTTGTATTACACCGGAGAGTCGCACACAATCGGGGAAGTGCACGAAGGCA
>CAZFMA010000013.1:0-9217 GCA_964520015.1 uncultured Candidatus Saccharibacteria bacterium | reverse complement strand
TCGCGTCTTGGTCGCGACCGACATCGCATCTCGTGGAATTGATGTGAAAGGCATTGAGCTCGTGTTGAATTATGATTTGCCGATGGATAGCGCGGATTATGTCCATCGCATCGGCCGCACGGCACGTGCGGGGGCAGAAGGTCGCGCCATCTCGTTTGCCGAACCACATCAAAAAAGGGACATTCGCGATATCGAACACCTGATCAGAAAGACTGTTCCGATCAGCATCTTACCCGCGCTTCCTCCCGCGCGGGCGCAGAGTCAATCATATGTAGACGATGATCGACCACGCAGATTTTCCCGACCAGCGCAGCGATCATCCTCTTCTCGCGGAGGCTCTGGATTCGGCGGGCGAGGAGGCCCACGTCGGAGCGCCCCCCGTCGCTTCTCTCGCTAGTTCTCCCGCTGGTATACTTTCCTGATGTCGCTATCCGAAAAGCGCAAAGGGGAGTGGTTTGTCTTTTCCAGCACATTCCTCGGTGCACTTTTACCCGTCATTGCAGTACTCTCGTTCGCGAATATTTCTCCTCTTATCTCTCTAGGCTGGAGCACGGTATTTGCCGCATGCTTTCTAGGGATTCTGGTTACGTATAAGAAGCGGTGGCATGAATTTTGCAATCTTCTCCTCTGGAAGCACGTTTTCTTTGCCACAATTTTTATTAGTGTCTTGATGTACAGTCTTTTCTTCATCGGCCTCGAGAAGACGACTCCCGGTAATGCAGCCATTATCGATCTCTTTGGGGTTTTTACTGCCTTCTTATTTTTTAATGTACTTCGGGGTGAACGAATTTCCTTTGATTATAGAATTGGCGCAGGTCTCATGATTATAGGCGCGCTTGTCGTTCTCGGGAAGAATTTCTCGGGCATTAATATCGGCGATCTTTTGATACTCGGAGCAACGTTCTTCGCACCTATCGGCAATCTATATCAACAAAAAGCTCGCATGATCGCATCGGGCGAGACGATTATGTTCTTGCGGAGCATTCTTGCAGTTCCATGTATCTTTTTACTCGCATACGCATTAGGTGAGCACGCGACTCTCCTAGGTATTCAGGCATCGTTGCTATTTCTTTTTATAAACGGTGCCGTGATCCTCGGCCTCTCGAAGGTTTTTTGGGTTGAAGCCATTCATCGGATTTCGGTGACAAAGGCTCAGGCACTCACAAGTGTTGCACCACTGTGTACGCTACTTTTTGCGTGGATCATTTTGCAGCAGGTACCGAATATATGGCAACTGACTTCTCTTGTGTTTCTCTTTGTCGGAACTCTGCTCTTGACTGATCACCTAAAGCTTGATTTTCGGAAAAGATAAATGTCTCAGGCAGTTTCACCTATGCAATGAGGGGTTTTCCTGCCCTCTAAGGGGATTTCTCCAAAAGCGCGTCAACTTGCATAAAAAAGCAACTTATTGCATAGTGACGGGGTCAATCATATAAAATCGTTATTCATCAAGGATTTAAGCCATATTTTATGAACAAAATACTCGTTTCCGCGATCATAGTCGTTGCCTCCCTCGTGGGCAGCATTGCCTCCGCACAGGTCTATTATCCGCCTACAACCACCTCGTATTACGCAGGTGCGTGTGTCAGTCTCTACAGTGACCTCTCATACGGCTCAAAGGGAAGTGAGGTC
This sequence comes from uncultured Candidatus Saccharibacteria bacterium, assembly GCA_964520015.1. Lineage (GTDB taxonomy): Bacteria > Patescibacteriota > Minisyncoccia > Phycocordibacterales > UBA2100 > UBA10103. The sequence goes on along the minus strand of CAZFMA010000013.1, from coordinate 7,585 downwards.
TCACGACTCCAAACCTTTCTTGTAAGCCAGAATTATCCCGGTAGCGGTAGCTGGATGATCACGGGTAACTTTCGATCTGCAACACTCGCGGCAGTGCGAAATTTCCAACAGCAACAGGGTCTTCCTATAACTGGTATGGTTGATGCCGCGACACGTGCCGCGATCTCACGCATGAGCTGCGGTGGTGTCTCCGGTGGATTCAACATGTACAACTACAATACCAACACCTATCCGTACACAAACACGAATCCATTCAACTACGCCAATACGTATAATTACAATAACAATTTCAACAACACGAATTGTTATTACACCTATCCGTACACCTGTACCAACTACAACAATTACAACAATTACAACACTGTCGTCCTGACATCGCTTTCTGCTGTCACCGGTCTTCCTGGGACGAGCGTGACGATCTATGGCTCTGGTTTCGATTTCTCTAACAACACAATTTACTTCGGATCAACGCCACTTGCAAACGTAGCATCATCCAATGGAACCTCACTCACGTTCACCGTGCCGGTGTACGCAACTGCAGGGACTGTCGGTGTGTACGTGACCAATTCTCACGGTACAAGCAACACGCTGAGCTTCGGAGTTCTCGCTACCTATAGCAGCTGCTCCGGTATCCCCGGCTACCCATACAGCTATGGCTATAACTGCCCACCGAATGTGGGATCACTCTCACTCACGTACCTCAATCCCACAGCAGGTGCCGTGGGATCGGTAGTCACGATAACGGGGACAGGATTCAGTCCAACTGGTAACACCGTTCACTTTGGGAACAGTATTGTGACAGGAGTGAATGCCACGAATGGTCAGACGTTATTTTTCACGGTCCCGTCGCAACTTACAGGAGGCAGTTCCGCTTTCGTGACAGCAGGCGTCTACAACGTATCCGTCACAAACTTCTCGGGTCAAACAAGCAATGTCTTGCCGTTTACCGTCACCGGCTCAAATTCCTACGGCGCGCCTACGATCACAAGCGTGACTGGCCCTACGACCCTTACCGTGAACACGCAAGGTACATGGACGATCATGCTGGGCAACAATCAACTCAATTCCTACGTAACGACATCCGTGAATTGGGGAGATCAAAATGTCTTCGGTACAAGCCTCTCGCCGGTACAAACCACCTATGCGCAGGGTAACCAGACATTGACCTTCACGCACACCTACACGACTCCTGGCACATACACGATTACATTCACGGTGAACAATCTGAACGGTCTGCAGAATTCCACAACGGCGACGGTTGTAGTCTCGAGCTCCGGCACAGGCAATGTTGTGCTCTCGTCGATCTCACCGCTATCAGCTCATATCGGCTCGCAAATCATGCTCATCGGAAGCGGGTTCACTCCGCTTGAGAATACCGTGCGCTTCGGTATCGGCGGCACACAGCACGTCCCATCGCAAAATGGCACGACGATCTATTACACGATTCCTTCCTTCGTCTCTCCTTGCGATCTCGTGACACCGGGAACATTCTGCATTCAAAACATCCAGCAAGTGATGACGGGCCCTATTCAGGTATACGTGACGAACAGCAACGGAACCACGAACACGATACTCTTCCAAGTCCAGTAGAGCGCGAGAAATGTATTTGGTGCATACTGAAGTTCTATGCACTCCCATCGCGCAAACTATTCTCTCTACGTCGTCGCGGCACTTCTTCTCGCGGTGCTGTTGCTCCTCGTACCCATCGCTATGCGGGTGGCAGTTGCACGCTACACGTACACCTCGATCGAGGAAGTGCCGGAAAGCGACGCAGCGCTTGTCTTGGGCGCATCTGTCGTGCGTGGCAACCCTTCGCCCATTCTTACCGAACGCGCCGATGTAGCCGTAGCGCTCTATCGAGAGCAGAAGGTCTCAAAAATTCTTGTAACGGGTGACAACGGCGCCCTCTCGTATGACGAGGTGACACCGGTACGCGAATACCTCCTCGAGGCTGGTATTCCTTCTGAGGATATTTTTCTTGATCATGCGGGATTTGATACCTATAGCAGCATGTATCGAGCGCGCGAAGTTTTCAAAGCAGAGTCTCTCATCATCGTCACGCAAGATTTCCATTTGCCAAGAGCATTGTGGGTAGCGCGGCATTTGGGCCTTACTGCCTATGGTGTGGTCGCGGGGACGGGAGGCTCGACCTATAGCTATGTGCGCGAAATTCCGGCCTCGATAAAAGCAGTACTCGACACCTCGACGGGGAGAGAGCCAAAATACCTTGGTCCCGAACTTCCCCTCAGTGGAAATGGAGAAGCCACATGGTACTGAAGTGGTAGAATTCTCTCATGCATGCTTTGAGGCTGTTCCTCATACCGCTCGTATTCTTAGGTAGTCTCGTGTTTTTTGCGCAGACGCTCTCGGGCTTCTTTTCTTATTCGAATGTGCCGTGTACCCTCGGAGCGTGCCCCGATACAATTCACGAAAGGGATTCTGAAAAGGTTTTTACCTATCCAAATGCAACGGAATTTACGGTCAGACTTGATGAGCGAAAGAATTCATACAAAGATTTACACTGCAGCCCCACGGGAGTCATAGAAGAAGTCTCGCTTATTCCGCAGTCGCCCTACTACACTGCCGCGTTCCGCAGTGTTGCACCAGGGGCATGCCGTTTGGAGAGTAGCAATTTTTCCGCGATAATCGTGATTCAGTAATCAGAGACTATCGAGCGTTGGTATATCCTCATTGTTGACGGAGGGAGCGCTTCCTCACTGACGAAGAATACTTCCGATCTTCAGAGAAATAATCTGAAAGAATTGCTATACTGATGCGTCAGTATGAGCATGAGGAATCTCACTCGTTTTGTATGCGGGACTTTCGTGTTGCTTACGCTACCGACCCTCACCTCCGCACAAGCCGCAAGTTGTACGTTCACGCGCGACCTTACATTTGGCGCGACAGGGAGTGACGTCATGGCACTCCAGACCTTCCTCAAGGATCGGGGCTACTTCACAGCGACGATAGGAACGCATTTCGGTCCTGCGACTTTGGCAGCTGTGCGATCATTCCAAAGTGCACAAGGGATTTCGACCACTGGCACGGTGGGACCACGTACGCGCGCCGCGATCGCAGCTCGGTGTGGTGGTACTTCTACGGGTGGCTCTACAGGAGGAGCAGGAACCACATTTGAAGTGACCGGCTGGATTCCGTACTGGAGAACGGCAACCGGCACAGCAGACGTTTTGCCTAATGTAAGTAAACTAACCGAAATCAATCCGTTCGTCTACACGATCAAATCCGACGGCACGTTGTTGGATAATGGAAAATTACAAGAAGAGCCATGGAAGAGCTTTATCGCAGAAGCGCAGCGCCAGAAAGTTCGTGTCATTCCAACCGTGATGACGAGCAATAGCGAGTTGCTCCACGAGATATTAAGCAATTCAAGCAAACGCATTGCGCTTGAAGATCGTCTTGCAGCACTCGTACATGAAAAGGGGTTTGATGGGATCGACATTGACTTTGAAAGCAAGAAAGCGGAAGACCGCGTCTATTTTTCCACCTTTCTGAAGGGACTGTATCAGCGCATGGGCAAAAAGTGGGTGATGTGCACGATTGAATCCCGCACGCCGCTCGAGTCGCGCTATTACGGCACGACCCCTCCTCCTGATGCGAGCCTCTATGCGAATGACTTGAAAGAAATAAATAAGTACTGCGATCGTGTACGCATCATGGCATACGACCAGCAGGGGATTGATCTCAAGCTCGCAGCGCAGTACGCATCGTCCTCACAGCTGTATGCCCCAGTAGGCGATCCTGCATGGATCGAAAAGGTCATTACGCTGATGTCAAAGGACATAAAGAAAAGCAAGATCTTGATCGGTGTCCCGACCTACGGATATGAATATGATGTCACGGCCTACGCGAACAACGAATACATCTACAAAATTCTCTGGACCTTCAATCCGGGCTACGCAGTCCCACTTGCTGCACAATACGGTATCTCACCGACACCCACGCCGTGGGGAGAGATGGCATTCTCCTATGTCCCGGATCCAGCGATAAGTTCCACAACGCCACCCACAGCCACCACAGTGCCGGCCCTGAATGCATCGGCCGCAGCGTCCCTGATTGCGACCGCAGGCAACACCAACCGCACATTCCGTTACGTTGTCTGGCCGGACGCCCACTCCATACAGCAGCGCATTGATCTCGCAAAGAAATTAGGTGTACGCGGCATCTCGATATTCAAACTCGATGGCGGACAGGATCCGAATATCTGGAAAACCTTGGAGGGTGTGAAGAAGTAGACCTTGCTTTTATAATGAATAGTGTAGAATGTTCACATGTCAGAGGAAAACACAGGAACGAGTGACGGAAAGAAAGAAAAGAGTGCTCTGTATCTTCCGGCATCTATTCTCATCGCAGGTGTCCTTATCGCAGGGGGCCTGTACTTCGGGCTCGCAGGCAATTCTAGTGGCGGCGGAGAGGGTGTGGCGGCGAAAGTCGATATTAAAGATGTCGACCTCGAAGGGGAGCCATACATAGGAAAGGCGAATGCCCCCGTCGTACTCGCGTACTGGTATGACTACCAGTGTCCATACTGCAAAGCATTCGATGTGGGAGGAGTAGAGGGGCTCCCGATCGAGCCTGCGATGCCGATTATCATCAAAGAGTATGTCGATACCGGTAAGGTCAGGATTATTTTCAAAGATTATGCGTTTCTCGGGGAAGACTCTTTTACAGCGGCTGATTACGGTCATGCGATTTGGAAACTCTATCCGGACAAATTCTACGAATGGCACGAAGCAATGTATGTTGCACAGGACGAGGAAAATGGTGGCTTTGGAGACGAGGAAAGTATCGTAGCGCTTACGCGTACTATCGTGGGCATTGATGCTGGTCGCGTAAAGGCGGACGTCGCAGCGAATGCAGCGGAATATAAAAAGGAAGCGGAAGAAGACGCGCAGGAAGGTGCGTCATTCGGCATAAATGGCACGCCAGGATTTATCACGGGAAAGGTCTTGATCCCCGGCGCCGCAGAATTTCCAAAATTCAAAGCAGCGATTGATCCGCAGTTGTAATAAAGTTTTTTTCTGATACTATGTTGAAGACGATGCCTCGCATGTGAGGCATTTTCTTTTCAAGTATGGAAATCAGAAACATTGCAATTATTGCACACGTCGATCATGGGAAGACAACTCTCACGGATGCGCTGTTGCGACAAACCGGTGTGGCGGAAGAAGGAGTATCGATGGACTCGAACGCGCTTGAGCGCGAGCGTGGCATTACGATCTATTCCAAAAACGCGGCCATCTACTACAAGGATACGAAGATAAATATCGTCGATACTCCTGGACACGCCGACTTCGGAAGCGAAGTCGAGCGCGTACTGCGCTCTATCGATTCAGTCTTGCTCGTCGTGGATGCACAGGAAGGCCCTATGCCGCAGACACGTTTCGTACTGAAGAAATCTCTCGAGCTCGGCCTCAAGCCCATCGTTATTATCAACAAGATCGATAAGCCTGCCGCGAATCCATCACGCACGGAAGAGCAGGTATTAGAATTGTTTCTCGAGCTTGGTGCATCGGACGAGCAGGCAAATTTCCCGATAGTCTATGCTATCGGACGACAGGGGATCGCGAAGATGAAACTCACCGATGAGTCGAGCGATCTTACGCCGCTACTCGACGCAATTCTCGCGCACGTACCCCCCACCCTCGAGGCGGATGAAGGCGTACCCGCCAAATTGCAACCCTTTAATCTCGGATACGACAATTTTCTCGGAAGGCTCGCAATTGCGCGTGTGTACGAAGGCGTCTTGAAAACAGGAGACTCAGTATTTTTGAAGAAGCCAACCGGCGAGACGCGGGGTGGAAAAATCACAAAGATGTTTACGTTCAAAGGGCTTCAGAAGATCGAATCGCAAAAAGTCGCTGCAGGGGATATCGTCATGATCGCGGGTCTCCCTGACATTTTCATTGGAGAAACTATTACCACGGATGCGAATGCTGAAGCGCTTCCGGCAATTGCAATCGATGAGCCGACCATCACCCTGAATTTTCTCGTCAATAATTCTCCCTTCGCCGGCCGCGAAGGTAAATTCGTCACCTCGCGCCAAATTCGCGATCGGCTTGAGCGCGAGCTTGAGGTCAACGTGGGACTCCGTGTCGATTTCTCCGGGGGCGACATTTTCAAAGTATCGGGCCGCGGAGAATTACATATCGCGATCCTTTTAGAGAATATGCGACGTGAAGGCTACGAAATGCAGGTCTCGCAGCCACAAGTCATTTTCCACGAGGAAGTAGGCAAAAAGTCTGAACCATTTGAGGAAGTGATTGTGGATACGCCGCAGCAATACCAGGGGGCAATTATCGAACGACTCGGCACGCGCAAATTTGTCATGAAGGATCTGAAGGTCCACGACAGTAATTCAGGCGCTTCGCGCGCGAGCGTGCGGCTCATCTTCGAAGGTCCGACACGCGGACTTCTTGGGTATCGCAGCCAATTTGTTTTGGACACCAAAGGCGAGGGGATACTCTCTTCACGCTTTACGGCCTTCATGCCGCACGTAGGCGAGATCCGTCGTCGCAATGTGGGCTCGATGATCTCGATGGCAAGCGGGAAGGCGCTCGGATTTTCACTCTGGAATTTGCAGGATCGCGGCGTCTTGTATATTGGGCCGGCAGTAGAGGTGTATGAAGGGATGGTTATTGGCAACACTTCCAAAGGCGAAGAGATGTCAGTCAATCCGACCAAAGGTAAGCAGCTCACCAACATGCGCTCAAGCGGTGCCGACGAAGCTATTATGCTCGTGCCGCCTTTCCAGCTTACGATTGAGCGTGGACTTGAAGTCATGACGGAGGATGAATATTTGGAAATTACGCCGACTTCTGTGCGTTTGCGCAAGCAGCAGCTTACCGACATTGACCGCGCTCGCGCGCGACGCGAATAGTTGATTTGATTTACCGGAGGGGCTTAGTACACTGCATGCATGCAGTTATTTTCTATGGAGGGAAAAGAAATTAAAAAAGCGTGGGCAGAGATGTCGGGCGACACCATCTCCGGCAGCGCAGAATTCACCGAATATCAATTTGGAGAACAGACGGTTGTGAAACTAGTTCTCACGCTCTCGGGGGACACCGCGAAGCTCGTTCCCGGAAAACACGCGGTGCATATTCATGCAAAAGCCAGTTGTGAAGGCGGCATGAAGTGCGCAGGCGGACACTTTGATCCGGGACCCAGTGGCAACACCGATCCCGATATGAATCATCCGTTCCACGCGGGCGATCTTCCGAATATTGTTATTGATGAGAACGGAAAGGGAACACTCGAAGCAGTCACAACGCGCGTCACTATATCCGACGGGCCACTCTCGATTCTTGGCGGCGAAGGCACGGCGCTTATGGTCCACGGCAATCCCGATCCATACAAAGGTGGCGAACACGGCTCCGGCATAAGTGGCGGTCCGCGCATCGCGTGCGGCATCATTCGAGAAGTTGCATAAACAGGCCCCAATACGGGCTTTTTTGATATAATGCAGGGATGAAAAAGCCGATGGCGAAAAATGAAGAGGAGTGGCACCCCGAAGAAGAGCAAAGCTCTCTACGGGGCAGGGAAGATGCTTCTGAGGAGGCTTGGA
>CAZFMA010000012.1:0-2716 GCA_964520015.1 uncultured Candidatus Saccharibacteria bacterium | reverse complement strand
AACACGAACGATCGAAACGCCGAGCGAATCTGCAAGTTGTTCCGCTTTCGCTCGTGCGTCCGCGATTGCCTCATCGCGCGCTTCCGCCTTAAGCGCATCTTCGTCATCTATCGTAAATGAGAGTCCGCTTACCTGCGATGCACCTCGAGAACCTACTCCTGAAAGAAGTTCTCCGGCCTTTTTTGTATCCTTCGTTTTAACAGAAAGCGTTTGCGTCACTTGGAAACCAGTAAGTACCTGCCTCCCCGGCGGGCAGTATCCACTCTTCGGGCACACTCCCTGACTCCACTCATATTGCGGATTAATGCTGTAGTCAGTCGTTTGAATGTCTTTTTCGTCGATGCCTGCGCCTTTGAGATACGCAACAATATCGTTCGATTTTTTGGTCGCTGCTTCTTGTGCAGTCTGCACGTCTTTCGCTATTTCTTGAACCGTGACGCTAAAGGTGGCTGTATCGGGAACCGCAAATACCTCGCCTTTCCCGTTTACGGTGATGGTGTTCGTCGCTGCAACTCCAGAACCGATAAATCGAAATTCCTTGAGCGCAGAAACAGCTAAAATTAAGAGGAATAGCGCGAGGGTGCCGAGCGCGATCGCCGCGGCATTAACGACGATCGGCGGCGGCATTATATGCAACTCTCTTTTCTGGATTTCATCCATAGAAGTTGATATGAATTGGCTATGAAACTAATAACGTCCGAATCATACCATTCTTACTGAATGCTATTAATGGCGCCGTATGTGGAGAGAAACGATGGTAGAACGAGCGGAAGAAGTAAAAGAGGACCTACAAAGGCGATGAGCGCGATCACGAATGTCCAAAGAAAATATTTGCGCGTTCTCTCAACTGAGCCATAGACAGCATCTATTTTTTTATCAAGCTCATTTAATTTCTGATGAATTTCTGGATCCATATCTCAATAGTATAGCCTGTATTCATACTTGCTTTTGCTCCGCCGATTTTAGCGCTCTTCGATACTCATGCCAAATAAGCCACATGACGATGAGATCGAGCACCGTGAGTACCAAAAGCCACACGGAGTATGTTCGGAAATAGCGGATCATCTGATAGAGAATGAAGAGCGCAAAGACGGCGAGCGATGCCGGATAGGCCCACAGCTTATTGCGCAAAAGTCCCACAATGAGCACGAGTTTTATTGCTCCATGACTTAACAAATAAAGTCCTCCGAATACTTGTGCCTCGGGCGATGGATTCAAAATAGACCTGAAGTGTGTTGCGAAAAAATCATTCGGGTCCTCAATAAGCTCGTTCTGCACGAGCTCGAGAATGAATTCGACAACGCTCTTCGTGTACAGGAGCATCAAGCCTAAAACGATTTGAAGGAGCGCGAAAGCGCCTTTGAGCCCGATCGAGATCATGTACACCTCGTGTATACCTTTCTCTCGTTTCTCCCTCTTCGCTATTTGGATTTCACTCATACCGTTTGTTTATCCGCAGTTTCTTTATCTGTCATATCAGAATAAAAAAGCTCGCGATATTCAGGGAAGAAAAGTTCGGCGATGCAGAAAATAGTATAGGTTATGAAGTACGCGGACGCGACGTCAATCGTGTAGTGCAAATGGCCGAGAAGAACGATGACGGCAAAAAATACTGACCACGCAAGAAAAACGTAGCGAATTGTTTTATCGCGCCAAAAAACGAGGGCCAAGAGAAATGGCGCGCCCGTGTGACCGGAGAAAAAAAGATCGCTGCCAAAAAAATATTTTCTTGTCGTTATGCTGAAATCCGAGACCGCACGATCAGGAAACGGCGCAAGATGGGTCATCATGACGAATCCCGCGCGAATGAAGAAAAACAACGCGAGCGCGAAAAGCGTATAGGGTACGCGGCGCGGGTGCGCAAATGCGAGAACAACAACGAAAATCACGAAGAAAAATGTTCCGTAGACAAAAAATAGGTCGACATTAATCACAGGAATATTCGAGAGAATGATATCTGAGGCAAAATTACTGGCACGCGTATTTGCAAAATGCCCCGCAAGAAGTGACGCCATTACGCTTGCGATAAAAACGAGAAACGACCCTAAAACAGCGAGCCGATAGTCTTTGTCCTTGTAGTATGTCTTATAGCGCCGCGCGAGCTCCTTGTGCGGTTTTGGATGTTTGTGAAGTGGCAGCTCTTTCGGAAGCGTGTCCATAGATAGAAAGTAAAGTATACTACGAGAAAGACCTTGATTTCTATGGATATTTTCGCTCCAATTATCGCCTTTTTGGAGGCAAGCAAGTACCCATTGATTTTTGCGGGCTCATATATTGAAGGTTCTGCGGTCATGATCGGAACTGGCATATTGCTGCGTCTTGGACAAGTGCAATTCTTGCCTGCGTATGTGGCGCTTTTGCTCGGAGATTTTTTCGCAGACCTTATGTGGTATGCGATCGGCTACTTCGGTGCCAGGCGCTTCATGGATCGCTGGGGTTACCTCATCAATATGACACCCGAAGTTGTCACGAAGATCGAAGGTCTTTTTCATCGGCACCATACGTCAATTTTGATTGTCTCTAAGCTTACGATGGGGTTCGGATTCGCGGTTGCGACGCTCACGACGGCGGGTATGTTGCGTGTTTCTCTTTGGCGCTACATCGTGATTAATCTCTTTGGTGGTATTGTGTGGATCTTCGCACTCATGATGCTTGGATATTTCTTTGGGAACGTCTTGCTTCTCATCCCGCGGAATCTCCAAATTGCTTTCGGAAT
>CAZFMA010000011.1:0-23653 GCA_964520015.1 uncultured Candidatus Saccharibacteria bacterium | reverse complement strand
CGAGCAGGAAGATATTTTTTGAAGCTTCTAACGGGGTCCATGCGGGGCACTATACCCCATGAGATACACACACTCAATTGACTACAATCGTTTCGTGTTCGCGGCTGGGAGCTCGTGTGCAGCAAAATAATGACTGGATATCTCACGGGGTATACCCCTTCGCGTTATCTTTTACAAAGGGCGGCCTAGAGATTAGCCCTTCCACTTTCTCCCCGCAACGAATTCTTGCCCGATCATAAAGAGGTTGCCGGTGAGCCAGTAGAGCGGGACCGCTGCAGCAACAAAGTAGGAGAAGACGGCAAACAAAAGAGGAAATACGTACCGTGCCTGCAGATCAAAACTTTTTGCGAGATCGCCCGAGATCGAAGCTTCCACGGGTGTAGCATCCAGAACCTTTTTGCGCGGTCCCATTGAAAGTCGTGAATATATGAGTTGTGAAAGGGCCACCAAAATCGCAAGAATAACGTTGTGTTTCGCTCCCATATCTACAAAGCCGAGGAACTCCATATTGACCGCTGGAGGAACAGAGACAAATGAGTAAAGGAGCGACGGGTCGACGGCTGGAAACCCGCCGTTCAAGAAAACAAAATAGAGACCGAGAAGGACCGGCAGCTGGATTAAGACAAGGCCGATGCTCGCGAGAGGATGTACTCCATGCTCTTTGTAGAGAGCAAACATTGCACGACCTTGTTCGGCTTTATCATTTTTGTATTTTGCTTTGAGCTTCTCAAGATCGGGAGCAAGCTTCTTCATTGCCATCTGTGTATGAATTGCTCGGCGTGAGAGGGGATAAATGATGAAACGCACGATAATGGTAAGCGCGATAACCGCGAGCCCCATGTCGTGCGTCGGGATTATCCCGACGAGAAACACGAGTCCGTTGTACAAGGGATCGTATACGACCAGATTAAAAATATGGGAAATCATTGTGTAGAGGGGATTGTATCGTGTCTCTTTGATCTACGCCAACACGTGAACGTTTGCTAACAAGCTCTCGATATCTTTCTTGGTGTTCGCAAAAGAGGCCGCAGCCGCTCCTCTTTTACCGTAAAAAACGAGAGCAAGTGGTTTACCTATCTTTCCGATATACGACCGAACGACTTCGCGACAGCGTCGCTGTATTCTATTGCGATCAACGGCACGTGCTGCAATCTTTTTACTCACCACACACGCAGTCTTTGGCCCTCCGTTGGGCAGGGGGGAGAGGGTGAGGGAGAAGTATTCACCGTGCGCACGCTTTGATCCCGCTTTGGGCAATCGGAGAAACTCGGCACGTGAGAGCCGGTATTTTTTTGGCATGTTAGGTTTCGTTAACGAACATAGTGAGTTTACGAAATCTTACATCGGCCACACTTTTTGAAAGTGTGGCGATTAAGAAAAATATATTCGCTGCGCTCATTATTTTTCTAAACCGAAACGCGTGCGCGGCCCTTGCGACGCCGGCGCACAAGTACGTTTCGACCGGAATTCGATGCGCTTCGCTTCCTAAACCCATGTGTTTTCGCTCGTTTGCGCTTTTTCGGCTGCCACGTTCGTTTCATGCGACCACTATAGCGACTTTTAATCTTTTATCAACCTCCCCAAAGCGCCCCACAGAGACTTTGGAGTGTTGCGCAGGGTGACGGCCCGAGCAGCAGGGATTTTCCAGCAGGAAAATACCCGACTCCAAAGTCTCTGTGGGGCGCGACTTTACTCTCCCCTCCCTATCCACACCTTATGAACAGCCCCTCGCGATGTGCTCATCCTTTCCTTACTGAGCTTCCCGCGTATAATGTCTTCTCCGCATGCGCATGCAGATACATTTTCATGACTAACAGGGAATTGTGGCAAAACGCTCTCGTTCAGATCGAGCTGGGGACCTCTGAGGCCTCATTTCGTACGTGGTTTCGAAATACCGACATCGCGAGCCGTGACGGCAGCACAATACACGTGGCCGTACCTTCAAAAATCGTTAAAGAGTGGCTTGTAGAGAAGCACCATAAGCTGATTCTGAAGGCCCTCCGGGGACTCGACAGCTCGATTCGTACTGTCGAATACGCGGTGCATCGTTCTGTCGCAGCTCCAGCGGAGCGCAAGAGCCCGCGCGCGCAGATTCCCGAAAATGCCACGCTTGATCTCCAGTCACTCTACATAGACAAGCGAGACAACCTTAATCCGCGATATACCTTTGAGACATTCGTGGTTGGCCCCTTCAACGAACTCGCGCATGCCGCCGCCAAAGCAATACTTGAGCGACCGGGTCTTGCGTACAATCCACTTTTCATCTACGGATCTACGGGGCATGGGAAGACACATCTTATTCAGGCAGTGGGAAATTATTTCAAAAAGTTGCACGCCAACAAAAAAGTCCTCTACGTTACCTCGGAGAGATTCTCAATAGATTACATCAACGCGGTGCGCGCCGGGCACGCCAACAATTTCAAAGATCAGTACCGCCAATACGATGTTCTTATCATGGACGATGTGCAATTCATCGCGAACACGGAAAAGACACAGGAAGAATTGTTTCACCTCTTCAACGCTATGCGCGACAACAACAAACAAATAGTCTTCTCCTCCGACAAGCATCCTGCGCTTCTTATGGGGCTTGAAGAGCGCTTGAAGGGACGATTCGGTGCAGGAATGATTGCGGAAATTCCGGAGCCGGACATTGAATCCCGAACTGCTATTATTCGCGCGAAAATAGAGCAACACGGCTTCTCTATTCCGGAGGATATTATCCAATATATCGCTGAAAACCTCAGAGGAAACATCCGTGAGCTTGAGGGAGTTCTCAATATGATTGTGTGTAAATCCCAACTCAAAGGGAAGGCTGTCTCTCATACCGACGTGCGGGCGCTTATCAAGCACAATGTAAAGCCGAGTCGGGGTGTTTCAGTCGATGAGGTGGTTCGGCGGATTGCACAGTATTACGACATCGCCGAGAAAAGCATCTACGAAAAAACCCGGAAAAAAGAGGTGGTTAAGCCACGGCAAATTATTATGTATATGCTGCGTGAAGAATTTAGCGTCTCCTACCCCTCAATAGGGGAGAAGCTTGGTGGACGAGACCACACCACCGTCATCCACTCATGTGAAAAAATTAAAGAGGAAATGAAATCGAATATCGCACTTGAGCAGGAGCTCGATCATATTCGGACTCTCATTCATGCATAACACTGTGTACAACACTGTGCACATATCCTGCGCGACATATGTATAATATTCTCGAAAATAAAATCTCTTCTTCTTATCCCCAAACTATTCTTAGTTTGAGTAATTCTTCTCAACACCCCAAAACTCTTAAATATCAAATCACTTCAACATTAAATTTACTTCTCCCCACTCTCCACACCACTAATAGTAGTAATACTCTTTGTATATAAAAATATATGAAGATAACAACAACAAAAGAAAAGATTCTTAGTGCTGTTTTATTGGCAGAAAGAATTACAGGAAAAAAAGAATCACTCCCCGTGCTCTTATGTGTACTTTTTGATGTCGGATCGGAGTGTGTGCTTCGAGCAACGAATTTGGAGGCGGGTATCGAGATTACTGTCCCTGGTGAAATTGAGGAAAAGGGGATTGTTGCTGTGCCGGCGGTCGTACTTTCTCAAACACTACGGTCAATTTCTGGTGAGAAAATAGTATTCAAAACAGAAGAGGGGAATGTCCTTGTTGAATCACGGGGCACGAAAACACTCATTAAAACCATCCCCCATGAAGAATTTCCCATGCTTGGTGGAGAAAAGGAGAAGGGGGGAATGAGTGTTTCCAGGGATCAACTTATGCGAGGTATCCAATCAGTCTCGTATGCGGCATCTCCTTCTATGATCAGGCCGGAGTTGGGAAGTGTCTATATTTCTATCACATCGGGTAGTATCACCTGTGTTGCAACGGATTCTTTCCGGCTCGCAGAGAAAACAATTACCGGCACAGGAAAGAGTAAAACTGAGCTTCTCCTCCCCCTCAAACACGCGCTCGAACTCTCCCACGTGCTGGAGAGGGTGGATAACGAGGCCGTAACACTGTTCGCGGACGATTCTCAAATGTCTGTGACTTCAGGATCTGTTCGGTATGTTTCCCGCGTCGTTGACGGTACATTTCCAAACTACAAAGAGATCATCCCAAAAACATTTACAACCGAAGCGACAGTCCTTAAAAATGATTTCGCAGAAATGCTCCGAAAGGCACGTGTGTTTGCAGGTAGTGATCAGCATGTCGGACTGCATGTGTATCCCAAGAGGAAGATTTTCAGCGCGACTGCGCGGAGTGCTGACGTTGGTGAGATGTCGGACTCGATCGATGCGGCGGTTTCCGGAGAAGACTTAGATATTAATTTCCACATCGGCTACTTGGCGGATTGTCTCTCGATCGTAGAATCTGATTCGATTGTTTTGGGTTTTGCGGGCTCTGGGAAACCGCTCGTTGTTCGCGGTGTTTCCGATGCAAGCTTTTTATATCTCGTGATGCCCTTGAACAGGTAAGCGCACGATATTTTTTCACTGCACCATAAAGACACTCGTGTGCTCTTCCTGCATACCGTTAGTGCGCTGTGCAACCGCGCGCACAACGGTGGCTCCCGGGGGCGGAGGTGCCATTGAGACGACATACGGGGGCTCCGCGGCAGTGCCGACCAAAACCCCATTCAGATAGTACGAGACATTTGAAACTGTCTCAGGCTGAGGCGCGAACGCATTTAAAGTTATGGGTAATCCTGCGGGGATAATCACCCCGGCGCGAGGGGAGGTTATTTGGAAACTCGTCGGCACTGATCCGCCGTTCATGAAAGAACCACTCTGTGCTGCCCAGAGAGAAACAGGATAATCCCAGTGGGCAAATTGCGAATCGGACGCGGGGTTCGCCGGTCGGCCTCCACGCGGGTTATCCTTGTCTATCCAGTAGAGTATCTCGTGCACCCCCTGCGATGGATCAGTATTCCAGTTTCCGGTAAGGACAGGCGGGAGGGAGCCAGCGTTCGCATCAGGAGAGGGGGGTGGGAAGGTGTCTCCTGGCGAAGAATATTTATCGAGTGCGTATTCCATAAATTCGTGCCACATCGGAGCGATGATGAAGGCTGCGATGCGCTTGGCCATCGGCGAATTATCGTTGTTGCCTGCCCATGCGCCGACTGCCATGCTCGGGGTATATCCCAAAATCCATACGTCGTGGTAATCGTTGGTGGTTCCCGTTTTGTCCGCTACATCCCAGCCAGGGAAATTCAGCGGTGAGTCGGCTCCGAATTCAGGCGTGCGGGCAACATTGTCTGAGAGAATGTCGTTGATCTGTCGTGCGATCTGAGGATCCAATACCCGCGCGCTATTCTCTTCGTAGCTTTCAAGAATACGCCCGCTCTTGTCTTCAATGCGCAAAATCCCTGTCGGCGGATTGCGTACCCCGTCGTTTGCAAACACGCTATACGCCCCCGTCATTTCCAAGAGCGTCACCTCGCCACCTCCCAAGACAAGCGTAAGGCCGTATTGATTCTGGCCTTTGAGTGTTGTGATACCGAGGTCGCGTGCGGTTTTGAGGGATTCCGGGATGCCGGCGAGGTAGAGGACTTTGATCGCCGGTACGTTGATGGATTGCGCAAGCGCGTTACGAAATGTTACGGGCCCCTTGAATACGCCGTCGAAGTTATTCGGCGAGTAGCAGGGTGCAACGTCGTTCTGTATATCTTGTGGTGCACAGTAGGTTGAGAATTGCGTTTTCAAATCAAAAACAACTGTTTCAGGCGTGTACCCTTCTTTTAAGGCGGTCGCGTAGACGAAGGGTTTGAACGATGAGCCCGGTTGGCGGTGGGCGAGCGCGACGTTTACCTTGCCGTCGATGGTCTCGTCGAAATATCCCTTTGAGCCTACCATCGCAAGAACTTGCCCCGTCTTCGGATCGACCGCGACCATTGCTTGGTTTGATGCATTGAAATTAGCGAGCATGCCGGGGGCGAATTTCTCCACTGTCTCCTCTGCTTTTTTCTGCAGGTCGTAATCGAGAGTTGTTACGATATGCAGACCTCCGTTGGCGAGAGCTTCCGGCCCGTATTTTTGTTCGATGTATTCGCGGACGTAGAACACAAAGTGCGGCGCTTTTATACCTGCTTCTGCCGTATCACGAAACTCCACCTCCTCTTTTATTGCATCGTCGTATTCTTCCTGCGTTATGAAATTGTGTTCCTTCATCCGCGAGAGGATAAGCTTCTGTCGCTCATCAAGCGCATCGCGATGATTGCCGTACGGAGAGTAGTAGGTCGGTGCTTGAGGGAGCGCTGCGAGGTATGCGGCTTGTGCGAGATCCACATCTTTTGCATCAACACCAAAAAAATACTGACTCGCTTCCTGCACGCCGTAGATCGTGCCGCCATACGGATTTTCGTTGAGATACGTAGTCAGTATCTGCTCTTTCGAATACACACGCTCCAGTTTCAATGCAAGAATAATCTCTTTTATCTTTCTTAGAATATTTTTATCTTGTGTGAGAAGCGCATTCTTCACAACCTGCTGCGTGATGGTCGATCCTCCTTGTCCGAATGAGCCAGTCGTAATGTTTGCCATCACCGCCCGGAGGAAGGAAAGTGGGCGGAATCCATGATGCTGGTAAAAGCTCGCATCCTCAATCGCGATCGAAGCATGTTGAATATAAATCGACATGTCCTCGAGGGGAACTGCGGTGCGGCGCATCGTGCCGTGCACGTCGTACAAGACGATGTTGTCAGTGCGGTCAAATATCTTTGTCGATTCAGCCACGCGCCGATTTTCGAAGCCATTGATCGCTGGAATCGCAACGAATGATGCCCAGAGCAAAAGCGCTCCCACTGCCAAAAGACCAGCTGCCACAGCACCCAAAAGACCCATCTCAAGCCATGGGGGCAAAGCAGGAAGCCAACGTTTTCTCTTTCGCGCGTGCATTTCGTATATTGTATCGTTTTATAGCTCTTATTTCTAGCGCACCCGAGCCAAATGCGTGACTGCGATGGCTATTGCATCGTATTCGTCATCATGACGTATCTCTTTTTCGATTCTTACCAAAGCATGGAGCATTCTTGCGACTGCCTTTTTGTCTGCACCGCCAAACCCCGCAGCCGCGCTCTTTACTTCGCCCGGTGAGTATTCATATATCCTCAATCCCGCACTCGACGCAGCAGAAATGATAGCGCCGCGTACTTCTGCCACGTGCATCGCGGTCTTTTGATTCTTAGTGAAGTACAGTTTCTCCAAGGCTACGCAATCCGGCGCATGCTTTTTCATAAGCGCTGCGCACTCATCGATGATCGTGGCGAGGCGTTCCGGGAAATCCGCCTTTGCGGACGTCTCGATGCAATCGGAATAGAGGAGAACTTCTCTGCCGCCTGCCCCGAGCGCAGTCGAGGGGGTTTTTTCAACGACCGCGACCCCGCACCTGCCGTATCCGGGATCTATCGCGAGGACTTTCATATCAAGCTTCTGGCGTAAGAATTTTTCGTTGCTTGCGATCGAACATAACCAATTTTTCGTCTTCACCGAAACGAACCTTCAGGGGGACGATGCCGTCTTGAATTGGCCGATATATTTTTATATCAACATTCTCGTCCCCGAAAGCCGCGTCCTTGTGCGGCCATTTTTCCCACATTTTCGAAAATTCATTGCCGAACACCTCTCTCAAAATCTTCATAATGTGGGGGCTATGACTCACAAACACCAATCGCGCGACCTTGCCGTCTTTAGATTTTTCCAAGAGGGATACGAGTCGATCAAGCTCTCGGTATATCGCATCAGGGTGTTTTTCAAGAAAGAAAGCCTTCACTTCACGTTCTTTTACAGAAAGGGCCGGCACCTCTATTACCCGCGGAGATTCGGCGATTCCAGAAACGCCCTGCGCCAGGGCTTCTGCGGTGCCTGCCGTGCGTCGTACAAGACTATGACCAATCACCGTCGGTGCATCTTGCGCCCCCATTTCTTTCCCTAGTTCTTTGGCGAGCTGCGCGCCTTCTTCTGAAATGCCTGATTCCTGCGAAGGATCATACTTTGCATGACGCACCAGAGTAACCCGCGCCATAAGACGTTTTTCAAGTTGTTCAGGCGAGAGGGGTCTATCTTCGGGTGTTTTTGGTCTGTTTCTGTGCCAAAGATCCTTCAAAAATCTTTTTCCAACTCCTTCCATACCAGCAGTGTATCATCGGCGAACTATTCGGCGTTTGTATACACTTCCTCCACATCATCGTGCGAATCGATCTTCTCCAAAATGTTCATGAGCGTTTCATTGTCCGATTCTGAAAGTGCGACGGTCGTCTTCGGCACATACGTCGTCCCAGTCCTCTCAAATGCCCACAAGGCGCTTCCGGGAGAGGCGAGTGCGAGTCCTAGTTCGGAAAGGAGGTGTTTCATCTCCTGCGCGGTTCTGTTGCGATTGTCGGTGAGTGCTTCGATGATGATCGCAGAGCCGCCTGGCCCGTAGGTCTCGTAGGTAATTGCTTCAAGACTCGCAGCATCAGCCGATGTGCCCTTTGCGATTGCGCGCTCAATCGTGTCTTTGGGCATGTTGGTTTTCTTCGCGGTTTCGATAATCGCACGAAGTCCGGGGGAATTTATATCTCCCGCTGCTTTCTTGCTCTCAACCGCGATGCGCTTCCCGAGTTTGCCCCACAAATTGCTTTTCGCGGAGTCCGCCGCGCCTTTCTGCCGTTTGATCTGCGCCCATTTGTTATGTCCGGACATAAACGCGAGTATGCCAGAAAATATTTAAAATCGAAAGACCCGCCCGCGGTCTCGCTTCCGTAGCGAGTGCGGGCAGGTCTTCCTGTCTAGTAGCGGCCGAGGGTTGCTTCCCGATACCCCCAGCGCGTGATCTTGCGGAGCGGCACGAACGTTTTCGGGTCCACCCCGAGATGCTCCGCTGCTTTGGTGAGCGCGCACCGTAGCTTGTTGTTGGGGTTGGGACGCGTTGCAGCCACGAGTCCGGCGACTCTATGGCACGCATGACGTGCCGTTACGTGGTCCGTACGATTCACCATGCGCGCGAGCGCGGAGAAACTCCATTCCGGTCCCTCGAGGAATTGCCTCCCGAAGTACATCGCGATCGCACGTGCGTCGGCCAGCGATTGTTTCTTCGAGCGGCCGACAATCGCATCGTGCCGCATCCCGGTCGCATGCTCGATGCTCGCAATGATTGCGTCAAGGCCCACCTTTCCGCGGACCTGGGTCGCGGGTCGCAGTGTCTTCTCTTTTTTCATGCCTGTCCCTCCTGGTGTGGCGCATCCGGAATCGGACGCACGTGCATATTCTGGCGAGATACTAGGTGGTTTTCTTCTCAGGCGCAACATACGCGGTTATTCACAACAATATCCACTCGAAATCCACGACTTTTGGCCTCTTGCGTGAAATTGCGCTAAAAACACGTAATGTATATTACTAAAACTAATGTGCTTACCCGTGCGTTAGTCGCTTTCAAGGGGTTTGCAGCAATGTTCTCGCCCGGAAAGTCGCTCCTTGGATCTAGACGTCGCGCAAGCGACACGAAGCTACAGGAGTCGTCGGACAGAGTAGTGGGGTGGAGTGCAAAGTGAGGGGAGATCATATCAATCTTTGCGGAGCAAACCATCGATTCCCAATGTCCGAAACGCAAAAGGCCTCCCTCGCGGAGGCCTCTTGTGTACCGTGCGTGTGTGCTCCTATAGTACACGGCATTTTTTACACAAACCTTCTTATCCCCACAACTCAAGAATTTACTAAATCAATTTTTGCTGCTCTTTCGGAACATCGGCGCCGATGTGTTCGTAGCCTTTTTTGGTGACGACGCGTCCCCGTGGCGTACGTTCCAAAAATCCGAGCTGCATCAGGTACGGCTCGTTCACTTCTTCTATCGTCGCTTCTTCCTCGGAGAGCGACGCTGCAATTGTTTTGAGGCCGACTGGCCCGCCGCCGAATTTCTCGACGACAAGAGTGAGAATGTCGCGGTCGGTTTGGTTGAGGCCTCCTTCGTCTATTTCGAGTAGCGCGAGTGCTTTCTTCACCGTCTTTAGATCAAGCATCTCACCGTTCACTTCGGCAAAGTCCCGTGCGCGCTTCAGTAGATAGTTGGCGGTGCGCGGTGTAGAGCGGCTGCGTGTAGAAATTTCTTTAAGCGATTCGTCGTCAATCTCGATCTTAAGGATTTTCGCGGAACGTTTAAGAATTTCTGCGATCTCCGCATCGGAGTAGTACTGCAGTCGGAAGGTGCCGCCCGAAAATCGGGAGCGAAGCGGTGCGGAGAGCATCGAGATGCGTGTTGTCGCAGCGATGAGCGTGAATGGCGGGAGCTCGAGCTGCACCGTGCGCGCCGAAGGTCCTTTGCCGATAACGATATCGAGTACTCCCGCTTCCATCGCGGGGTACATCACTTCTTCGATAGTGCGATTGAGACGGTGAATCTCATCGATGAAGAGCACGTCGCCGGCGGAGAGATTGGTGAGTATCGCAGCCAAGTCACCCACACGCTCAATTGCAGGGCCGGAAGTCGAGCGCATGTTGGCGCCGATCTCTTTTGTCATCAAATGTGCGAGCGTTGTCTTACCCAGGCCCGGTGGACCATAGAGAAGCACATGCTCTGGCTGGTGATTACGACCTTTTGCGGCCGTAAGGAGGATGCGAAGGTTTTCCTTTATCGTTGGCTGACCCACATATTCCTTCCACGACTCAGGTCGAAGCGCCTGATCGAGGGAGCGGGGACTTTTTTCTATTGAAGATGTATCTTTTGAGGTCATAGGTGAGCTTTCTTGGATCAAATGTGATCGAAGTAAGGTGGTCCTGTCCCGTTAGAAGCGAGAACACGAGCTTTCTAACAGGGATTGACAAATGGATTTAATATGCTACACTGCCGCCCAGTGGATTTTTCTCCACTTTTTTGTTATCTGGTCAGATAACAATCGACCCAGTAGGTCATCCTGCTGGATGAGACGCGCACTATCGGGCGATGGTGGTTTCTCCAGGGACGAGGCGGTTCTGCCGCTTGCGGCAGCTTGCTGCTTCCATCCCCAGGTCTCAACCGCAACTTTGCATAAAAGCATCGCCCGATAGTGCTCGTCTCTCATTCAGCAGATGATTCAGCTGGACCACCCTCGGGGCTGACCTACTGGGCCCACTAATTTCTAGGGTAGCACCCCGATGCCTGCGCGCAACGGGGTTTTGTGGTTTAAACAGCGACACTAATTGCCGATGGATTCAAGCATCACCCCATTAGAGATCTTCGCCTCTAACGGGGCAGGCTTCATCATGTAAACGATTTGTAATTTAGTTACCTATAGTTTCCAACATTACCTCATCATGTAAATCTACGACGCGACCGAGTTCTTCGAGAGAGGTAACACCTTGCAAAACTTTCACCACACCGTCTTGTGCCATGCGGCGGATCTTTTGATGCGTCGCTGCTTTCCAAATATCGCGATCACTCGATGAATGTCGTACACATTCTTCAATTTCTTTATCCATCAGCACCACTTCCACAACCGCGATGCGGCCTTTGTATCCGAGGCCTCCGCATTTCGCGCATCCCTTGGGGACCCACATTGTTTCGCGATTTGCAGGCAATTCATCTGCATGAGGAATGTTGCGCAAAATCGGCTCAATGGTTTTCAGATCGTCTGCTCCGATCGGTTGCGGTACGCGACACTCTGCACAAAGGCGTCGCACAAGACGCTGTGCCATCGCGACAGTGAGCGCGGCGCCCAAAATATCAGCGTTGATCCCCATGTCGATAAGGCGGGGGAAGGTGCCGGCGGCGTCGTTGGTGTGAAGCGTGGAGAATACCAAGTGACCGGTGAGCGAAGCATTGACCGCTGTTGCGGCGACCTCGGCGTCGCGAATTTCGCCGACCATGATCACGTCCGGATCTTGGCGCAGTGTGGAGCGCAGTCCGAGTGCGAAAGAATAATCTTTTGATACCTGCGTCTGCACAATGCCGGGCAAGTGATATTCGATCGGGTCTTCGATCGTTACGATCTTGATCCCCGGATTATGAACCTGTCGCAAAAATGCGTAGAGCGTGGTCGTCTTTCCAGATCCTGTTGGTCCGGTATTTAAAATGAGGCCGTTGGGCTTCGCAATTTCGCGCTCGAATATATCAATGAGGTATTTGTCGAAGCCGAGCGCTTCCATCGGAAGTGCGATGGTCGTCGGGTCGAGTACGCGCATCACGATCGTCTCCGCATATGCGCCAGGAAGCACCGAAGTACGTATTTCGATCTCTTTTGCATTCACTTGAATAGAGAAACGGCCGTCTTGCGCCGCATTCTTTATATTTAATTTGAGACCGGAAAGTAATTTGATACGCGAAGAGATAAGTGCGTAGGTGGGAGTATCAAAGACCGCGACTTCTATCAAGACGCCGTCGAGACGGTAGCGCATGTGGACGTTTTCTTCTTCCGGCTCCAGGTGAATGTCGGATGCGCCAAGGGAAAGCGCGCCGCCCATGATGATCTCAAGCACGCGGGAGATGCGATGCGTGTCTTTCGATCCTGCGTACAGTTGAATTTCCGCGCGCACATCTTCCATCGTCTTCAATTTCTGGAGCATCTGCTGGATCGTTTCGTTGGAGAGCGTAAGAATGCCCGCCTCCGTCTCGGTCGCGTACGAAAGATCGTGATAGCGATCCCACGCGTGCTCCAGCGAGGCGCGCGAAACCATGACGCGTTCCACCTCGTATCCCAAACGCCCAAGATCTTCTACGACATGCATGGTGTCCGAGCGCTCCGGAGCCCGGACCGCGAGGAAAAGCTTTTTATTGACCTTGCGGAATCCCGCGACTTCACTGCTGCGGGCAATTTTTTCGTCCACGAGTCGCAAGGAATCGGTGTCTATCGATTTTGAAGTGAGATCGGCATACTCGATCCCGTATTTTGCAGAGAGCATCTCCGCCAACTGCTCCTCCTCTTGCTTGCGAAGCTCGGCAAATCGCTCGTCCTGTTTTTTCTCGTTAAACTGCGTGGTCATTCGACACATTGTACCCCATTTTGTGCTATCCTTTTGATATGAATAAGGGACCGGACTCTCCTGACAGAAGAAGCTTTCTTAAATTTACCGGCGTTGCAGCAGCCGCTGGGGCTGGGCTGGCCGCGGGTTCGGAAGCAAGGGCACAGCCGCGCCCAGATCAGCTTGGAGTCGTTCCGGAATCTCAAGTGAATCTGGAACTACCTCCGCACATAAAAGCAACGGAATTATTTGCCGATGATTTTGCACATTTTTTCTCCAGTTTGCCGCCCGGTCCCATTCTTCCTGAGGCATTTCAAGAGATAAATTCTAAGGTTAATGAATATTTAAAAGCATTTGCAGTTGCGAGGCGCGTCAATCCGGAGTCTCGATCCCCCGGGTTTGATTCGGCGGTGCTCGAGTTTGGTATAACCGCGTTGAAACCTCGTCCTCAAGTAGACCCGCGCGCACTGGGAATTCTTGAATCATGGCAGCGCGAAGCTCGTTTAGCCGAAGAAGAGGCCAAATTAAGCGGTCAGTCGAAAAAAGGATACTTTTTGTCTGATCCCAACAGGACGTAGTTTATTTTTCCTGATGCGCTCCTTTCAAAGTCAATCTGCAGAAAACTTGCAGAATATCGCGGCTGAATTTGTGGCACAACTCTCGCCAAAGGATTCCAGTGCAACCCTCGTTACCTTGCGCGGTGAATTGGGGGCAGGGAAGACCACCTTTGTGCAGGGGATTGCAAAGGCGCTCGGGGTGGAAGAAACAGTTACGAGCCCCACCTTTGTCATAGAAAAAATCTACAAGCTCGAAGGGCAGAAATTCACCCATCTCATTCATATGGATGCGTATCGTCTGAAGGGCGCGCACGAACTCGAGCTTCTTGGTTGGAAAGAATTGATACAGGATCCTCAGAATCTTATTCTCCTTGAATGGCCTGAGCGTGTCGCCGAGGCGATTCCCAGCGGCACTATTGGCATTTCATTCGACATTGCAGGCGACGGGCGTAGAATCAACATTAATGGCGAAGACAAAAACACTTAAATCGGGAGAAAAACAGAAGCGCCTCCTTCTTCTTGATACTCACGCAATTCTGCATCGCGCGTATCACGCACTCCCAGATCTTTCATCGTCGAAAGGAGAGCCGACGGGGGCTTTGTATGGCCTCATGACGATGCTTCTTAAGTCGATTGCAGATCTAAAACCGGATTACATCGTTGCCGCTCGCGATCGGGCGGAGAAAACGTATCGGCATGAACTTTTTGAGGATTACAAAGGCACGCGCGCAAAAACAGACGAGGCGCTCGTGGCACAACTCAATCGTGCGGGGAAAGTGTTCGATGCATTTGGTATTCCCGTTTTAGACGCCGCTGGATTTGAAGCTGATGATGTGGTGGGGACCGTGGCAACGCAGGTCGCGGAGAAAAAAGATCTTCTCACGATCATCCTCACGGGCGATATGGACATGCTGCAGCTTATCGTCGATGGCCGTGTGACGGTCTACCGATTGCTCACCGGCATTTCCAACATGAAATTCTATGACGAAGAGGCGGTACTGGAGCGCTACGGCTTTGGACCGGAGCATGTGACTGATTACAAGGGCATGTGCGGCGATCAGTCGGACAACATCAAAGGGATCAAAGGGATCGGGGAGAAAACGGCGACCGAGCTTATCCAAACGTTCGGTTCTATTGAAAACATTTATAAAGTGGTACAGAAAAACCCCGACGAATTATTGAAAAAAGGCATCAAGCCGCGGGTCGTAAAGCTCTTGCAAGACGGCGAAAAAGCCGCCCGCTTTTCCAAGCAGCTCGCAACGATTCGTCGCGATGCTCCCGTAAAGTTTGAACTACCTGATCACCCGTGGCGGATCGAAGATCATGCAGACGGGATCGCTGCACTCTGTGACGAACTGGAATTCCGTTCGCTCAAAGAGCGCGTGCGCCTTATTCTCTTGAATATAGCTGATGCACCAGAGGTAAAGATTGATGCGCCGGCTGAACTGCCCGAAGTCGATGAGGATGCACTTCGCGAAACTTCTGTCGCTCTCTGGCTTTTGCATTCCGATGTCACGAACCCATCGCTCGAAGATATTTTACGCGAAACGAACACAGAAGACTTTGAAAAAGCACGGGAAATTATTTTTAAAGAATTGCATTCGACGGGGCGATTGCGCGAAGTATATGAAAAGATAGAGCGTCCGCTTATTCCCGTGGTGCGGAGAATGAACGCTACGGGAGTGTACATAGACGCTCTGCATTTGAAAGAGCTTGCGAGAGAATATAGTAAGGAATTAGGGAATCTCGCGGGAAAGATTTTCAAACACGCGGGCCACGAATTCAATATTAATTCACCCAAGCAGCTCGGGGTTGTTTTGTATGATGAATTGAAGATCAATCCAGTTCGCCAGAAGAAAACAGCGGGGGGTGCGCGTACGACAAAGGAGAGTGAGCTGGAGAAACTCTCTGATCTCCATCCGATCATCGCCGACATTCTTGCGTACCGCGAACTTCAAAAACTTCTCTCGACCTATATCGAGAAAATGCCCGCTTTCCTCGGAAAGGACAGCCGTTTGCGCGCAGAATTCTTACAAACCGGTACAGTCACGGGGCGAATGGGATGTCAGAATCCGAATTTGCAGAATATTCCTGTGAAAACCGATTTGGGACGGCGCATTCGCTCCGCTTTTGCCGCGCCTTCGGGACGTGTGCTGGTCGCGATCGATTACTCGCAGATAGAATTGCGAATCGCCGCAGGGCTCTCGGGCGATGAAAAGCTTGTGGAGGTCTTCAAAAGTGGTGGCGATGTTCACACAGCCGTTGCCGCGGAAGTCTTTGGCGTACCGCCCGAAATGGTGGATCGCGAGATGCGACGACGTGCAAAGGTGATCAATTTCGGCATTCTCTACGGCATGGGCGTAAACGCCCTCCGGGCAAATTTGGGTGCATCGGTGTCACGTGATGAGGCAGCGAAATATCTTTCAAAGTACTTTGAAGACTTTTCTGGTCTTGCCCGCTACATTGAACACACAAAAATGGAAGCCACACGTCTTGGATATACAGAAACGCTCTTTGGCCGTCGGAGATATTTCCCCGCGCTGAAATCTTCGATACCCGGCCTCAAAGCGCAGGCAGAGCGTATGGCGATGAACGCTCCGATGCAGGGCACACAGTCGGACATCATCAAGCTCGCGATGGTAGAAGCGGACGCGCTCATCGAGAAAAGGAATTGGCGTGGGAAAGTGGAGCTCATGCTCCAGATCCATGATGAACTCGTGTACGAAGTCGATGAGAACATTGCCGAAGAAGCAGCTCTCGCGATACGAGATGTTATGGAATCAGTCGCGCCCATTGAGAAACTTTCCGACGTGCCCATTATTGCAGAGGCTTCGGTAGGAAAGAATTGGGGCACTATGGCTAAATTAACTCGTTGATATGCTCTTTCTTTACACAGGAACCGATAGAGAAAAAACGCGGGCGGTGCTGAATGCTGCTGTCGCTGAGAATGCGAAAAGCGCACACGTCGTTCGTATATCCGACGCAAATACACTCGCTGATATGGAGACGTCGCTTCGCGGGGGAGGGATGTTTGGAGACTCACGGGTCGTTGTATTCGACGGAGTTTTAAGCAACGAAGAAATGCGAGGAGTAATAATGAATTCACTTGCCGTCTTGAAAGAATCCGAAGAAATTTTCTTCATTCTTGAAGAAAAACCCGATGCAGATACACGAAAGAAGATAGAAAAGTATGCCGAAAAGTCAGAACGATACGATGCAGCGAGTAAAAAGAGAGATGGCAGCGTATTCGGCTTAGCAAATGCGCTCGCACGTCGCGATAAAAAAGCTTTGTGGGTGGCGCTGCAGGGCGAATTGGCGAAAGGCGCTGCGCCCGAGGCGCTTCACGGCGTATTATTTTGGGGAGCAAAAGATTTGCTGCTCCGCTCCAAAGCGAGCAGTCCCGAGCATCGTCGAGGGATTAAGCTCGTTGCATCACTCGCCGAGCTTCCTCATGAAGCGCGTCGCCGCGGAGAAGAGCTCGAGTATGCACTCGAAAGATTTGTCTTGTCGGGGCTGTGATAATATTGACTCATGCAGGTGCGATTTAGAGCGATTTTTTTTGTTATTCTCACCACCATTTTTTTAGTTAGCTTATTTGGAATAATTTTCTTTCCAGCATCTTCCCATGCGATCTCTAATCCAGGAGGCGGAGCAAATGCGGACTGCAAACCCGGATTGGATTACCGCTGTTTTTGTGGAACGAAATGTACAAAAGATGGCCCACCCGGGGGACTTTTTTGTCCATGTGGTGATCTGACATCAAATTTCACAACATCTGGACAATGCACTGCTCCAGTGCGATGCACTGCAAAAGCAACAAGTGACGGAACGTTTGATCTTGAACAGAAACTACTCGACGAAGGGTTGAAGCAGGTGATGAAACTATTGGAAGGCGGTAAACCGGCAGGACAAACTCCCGGGGAGCAATCGTACGGAAACTCCTTTGGTTCGGAAGAATGTTTTACAGGCCGTTTCCAAACATCGGACATTTCACAGCTCTCGAATCCGTGCGCGGAGTATGTGCCGGAAGTTTCGGGCGGGATTGATACGGGAGTAGGTGGAGAATGTGATCCGATACGGGCGCTTCTCGGTACCTGTGGAGGCACGAATACCAATACACCTGTCCTTGTTCCTACGACGAACACGAGTACTACAAGCGCTCCTCTCGTTCCGCCTCGGCGAACCATTTTTCAACCGAACTTAGGCGGACTCAATGGTCCTGCCACAGGTTTGCGAGGGGATATCCTGACGCGTTTTAAGGATGCGACAGTGCTCGCAGGATCGCGTGATGAGAAAAACAACGTCGAAGTTGCGGGCTTCTTCGGGTCAGAGACATTCGGCAATCAGCAACCGCAGAGTCTTGTCGCACGGTGGTGTCAGACTCGTCCGTGGGCAACGAATTTCCTTTCGAAGATCGTCACCCCCTCTTTCTTCGACAATATATGCAAATCGCGCGGCTACCAGGTAGGGATTGCCACATCTACAACACCACAAGTCACGCTCATACAAAAGAGTCCGACGAAGCGGGCAACCTCCACGCCGGCGACTTCCACACCCACCGTGCAACCAAAGGTAGATATCTGGGCTTCTCCCCCATCAGTCACCTTGGGTGGACGTACCTCGATCTTCTGGAATGCGCAGGGAGTCGTGAGCTGCACAGAAACAGCGAGCGATGGCAATTTCAACCAGCAATCGCTCTCGGGAGGAGCGGCGACTGTGCCCATTACTGAGGCAACAACATTTACCATCACGTGTTCGGTCTCCGATGGCACCAGTATCACCGCCTCTACGGTCGTGGGGTTGAAGATTTAGAGAAACGCACTACTATTCCGGAGATGCAATCAAATCCGTTTGAAGAAGCACAGAAACAACTCGGTCGTGTGCTGGCCATTTTCCCAGTATCTGATGAACTGCGCGCGCGTCTTACGCATCCGGAGCGCGAGCTTACCGTTTCTATTCCGGTCAGGATGGATAATGGAAAAATTCGAGTATTTGAAGGATTCCGTGTGCAATACTCCTCTCTTCGTGGTCCCTATAAAGGTGGGATACGCTACCATCCTCTTGCTGATATCAATGAAGTACGCGCGCTCGCATTCTGGATGGCGCTCAAATGCGCAGTGGCCGGAATTCCCATGGGCGGAGGGAAAGGCGGGATAACAGTCGATCCGCGAGAACTCTCGAAGGCCGAACTTGAACGACTTTCGCGCGGGTGGGTACGGGCTCTCTACCCTGTATTAGGTCCAGAACGAGATGTTCCTGCACCTGATGTAAATACGAACCCGGAAATAATTGGCTGGATGGCAGACGAGTACGAAAAAATCACAGGGGACTCCCGCAACGCAACATTTACCGGGAAATCTCTCGAGAAGGGCGGATCGGAAGGGCGGACAGCTGCAACGGGCGTCGGCGGATTTTATGTGTTTGAAGCACTGCGAAAAAAGATGAAGCTCCCGGGCACTGTCTCGATAGTAATCCAAGGGATGGGCAATGTTGGTGGGGAGGCTGCAAAAATATTTCATGAGCAGGGGCACACAATTCTCGCGATGTCGGATTCAAAAGGTGGAATCTATGCAGAAAAGGGATTGGATCCAGAAGAAGTTGAGAATTATAAAAAAGAAAAAGGCAGTCTCAAGGGATTCCCGAATGCGAAAGAGGTGAGCAACGAAGAGCTTTTGGAATTATCGTGCGATGTTTTGATTCCCGCCGCACTTGAAAATCAAATCACCGAACGAAACGCACAGAACATAAAAGCGAAAGCCGTATTGGAATTGGCAAATGGCCCGACCACGACTGAAGCAGACGACGTTCTCTACAAAAAAGGAATTCATGTCATACCCGACATTCTCGCGAACTCCGGCGGGGTCGTCGTCTCGACCTATGAATGGGAGCAGAATTTGAAAAATGAGCATTGGAGCGCGAAAGAAGTTTTGGAGAAACTTCGGACACTTCTCGACAGAGAGTCAAAGCACGTCTGGGACATGAGCGTGAAATTAAAAACCGATCTTCGTCGTGCGGCTTTTGCTCTTGCACTTGAGCGGCTTGACCAAGCGCTCAAGGATAAAAAGTCCTAATCTTGTCCGCCCTACAGGTTCTGGGAAACCATCGGTTTTCCCAGACCTTCCTCCACGGGAAAACAATTGTTTTCCCGACCCCTTTCAACCTGGTGGGCGTCCATTCACTTCGTTCTTGTCCGCCCACCAGGAGTCGAACCTGGGACCATCTCCTTAAAAGGGAGCCGCTCTACCAGCTGAGCTATGGGCGGAAACGAGGAGTGAGGAGTAAACTTGTTTACTCATCCTCCGAATGCTCCGTCCATATGCATATATGGGCGGGTAGAAGCAATATAGCACCACCTCTTTTCGGCAGCGAGTTTTAGAGTGGCAAATCAAATGAGAACGGACCGGCGCCAGTAACAGCAAGAGATAGTGCCATGACAACTGCGAGGAGCATAGTTGAAATTGGATACGTGCGGTATGGGCGAATAAAAAAGGATAAAACGAGAGCGAAGGCGAGACCGAGGGCAAAAAGTTGCGTCCAAATTCCTGCTGCAAGTACTATAGCAACTCCGATCTCGCACATACCCCCAATTCGGGAGCGCATGTCAGGTTTGGAAATATGTCTCCAGCCCTCGTACACTAGAAGGATGGATAATGATATTCGGATAAGGAATGCAGAAAATGGTGCAAGAAAGAGAAGTTCTGGGAATAGCGAAAGCATTGACCTAGTATAACACTCATATGATATGGTGCCCCTATGAAAAAAGAGGTGAAAGAGATCGCGTTATTGCTGCATAATATCCGGAGTTCCTACAACGTGGGGTCAATATTTCGTACAGCGGATGCAGCCGGCGTGTCGCGCATCTACCTCTCGGGATATACGCCGCGACCTGTGGATCGATTCGGACGGCCGCAGAAAGAAATAGCAAAAACAGCACTCGGTGCAGAGGATTATATTCCATGGGAATACAACATGTCGCCCAATACGTTCATCACACGATTAAAAAAGAAGAAATGGTCTATCGTGGGCATTGAGCAAGATACTCGTGCCGTCGATTATCGTTCCTACAAAGCAAAAAACCGTACACTTTTTATACTCGGCAACGAAGTCCGTGGACTTTCGAAAGATTTACGTCGAAAGTGCGATACGCTTATCGAAATACCGATGCGTGGGAAGAAAGAGTCACTCAATGTTGCAGTTGCCGCAGGGATAATTCTCTTTTCGAGTGTTAGTAGGTGAGCACATTCACGGTTTGACCCTTTTCATCTAAGAGGCGAATCACATCATGCGTGTTTCTCCAGAGTTCCGTTTTTGATCCAAGATATACCCGCCACGTGGAGAGGGTGAAAGAAGTGTCATTGCGATGCGTGTTTACGCAACCGTTGTATGAAAAGGTGTTCGCAATTATGGAGCGGCATGCCGGGGAAAGGGAAGCGGGTACGCTCGAAGGAAAATGACATTCATCGAGGTCGTTTACGTAATCGATACACTCATCGCCGTACATTTTAATAGTATCTGCCGTTATGGGGAGAGCCCCGTACGGCGAAGGGCATTGCGTCTGAAGTTCGGGCGTGAACGTTTGGAGTTCATTGAGGTATCCTGTACAGACATTTTCTCGAAATGATGTACCAACAGGCGAGCTACCTGAGGTGACAATGATCGAAGCGCCCGGCTCGAGGGAAATCGCCTGCACGCTGTTTACGACACCAAGCATAAAGGATGGTGTGCCGTAGGGGATGCTTACTCGCACGCCAGAAACTGCACTTTGCAAAGACCAGCCCGAAAGTGCCACCGTGCCCTCATTTGAACCTCTCGCAAGAGTTACGTATTCACGTGCGGGATCACTTTCTGAAGTACCGTGTCTCTCGAAAACTACGCGACCAATATAGGGCGAAGGATTACCAAACGTGCGTGGATCATATTCCGGCATTTCTATCGTGGAGCCATACTGCGCTTCGATGCGTGCTCGCTCGTCTTCTTGCGAGTAGCTGCCTTCCTCGTCATCAATGTATGCAGAAATATCAGGACCTTTGGTGATGAATTTTGGTTGCCACGGTAAACGAATACCGGTTCCCGATGCATTTCCCCCGAAAATAAGATCAATCGGATTCGTAAGGCTCTGCGCCGCACGCGCAGTAGCACCGATGCCCCCGCTCACAAGCCAGAAAACAATAAGACCGATCACAAACGCGATCCCCGTGTAGATAAGGACGGTTTTGATCATTCCGGGACCATGGCCAGAAGACATACGAGGTCATTATACGTTATGCGTTGAGGAGTTTTGTAATCTCCTCGCGCGCGATTTCCGCATCACTCCACGGAAGTTTACTTCCCTCGGGTCCGCAAATGCAGGGGTCAGTGCCTTTGCCGGTGATAAGCACAGCATCGCCCTTCTCTGCAAGTTCACATCCCCGTCGAATTGCAGCCCGACGATCCATAATGATTTCAGGCACTCGCTTCATTCCTTCCTTGAGGGCGTGCACGATTTTCTCTGGATCTTCATCGTAGGGATCTTCGTTGGTGAGAATCACTCGGTCACAGCGCATATCCGCGATACTTCCCATCACCGGCCGCTTCCACGTATCACGCCCGCCTCCGGTTGCGCCCATCACGCAAATTTTCCTCCTGTCTTTGTATGCATCGTAGAGCGCTTCGAGAGAATCCGGCGTATGCGCATAATCGACGACGACGATAAAATCTTGTCCCGCCTCTACTCTCTCGGCACGGCCGGGAATGCGCTGTAATTTTTCAAGTGCGCGCACGATCACAGACGTCTCAGTTCCAAGCTTCCTCGCGAGCATTGATGCTGCAAGAGCGTTTTTAAGGGAGAACTCTCCCGGAAGATGCACAGAGATTTTTGTGTTCTCGAGCGTGAAGTATCCACCGTGTTCGTCTGCAAAGAAAGGCTTATGTTTTGCAAGCGAAAAGGGTATTGATTGCTCGACGGGGAGCCTCAGATAGCGAATGCTCTCCTCATCATCTGCGTTTGCAACCATACGGCGAGGTCGCTTGCGGGAGCGCATGAGAGAGCGTCCGATTTCAAATTTCGCATTCGCATACGCCTCGTATGATCCGTGTGATTCGATATGCTCCGGCGCAAGGTTCGTGAAGATGAGGGCGTCAAGTTCGATCGCCCGATGCCGGTGTTGTTTTGCTCCTTCCGAGGTCATTTCGAGAATTGCTATCGAGCATTTTTTGTCGACCGCACTGCGCAAGAATCGTTGGATAAAAAATCGCCCGGGCATCGACATGCGCAAAAGGTTCGGCTCTGTGCGATCTGCAGTTTTAATGCGGATGGAATTTAAAAGTGCCGTTGTATGTCCTGCTTCTTCGAGAATTGTATTCAGCATTTCGGTTGTCGATGATTTCCCTTTTGTCCCGGTGACCGCGATGACGATAAGTTTTCTCGAGGGGAATCCATATCGAATGGCACTTACGTGCGCGAGCAGGAAATGATAGAGAGAAACAACGGGTCTCGGCGTAATGCTAGCAATAATTTTTTTCAAGGATGCCATAGGGCTACTTCCTTCCCAAAATTCGCAAAGCTTCGCGCAAGCGATCGCTCGATCCTTCGATATCAGATGAGACTTTGCGAAGTGCATCGCGCGCTTCTGCCTGTGAGTATCCGAGTGCGCGCATTGCCTCCAAGGCTTCACTGTCGCCATGAAGTGTCGCAGCGCTTCCTTCCACTATCGCGCCGACCTTGTCGTGCAGCTCGAGCACGATTTTTTCTGCAGTTTTTTTGCCGATACCCGAGACCTTGGTGAGGTATACCGCGTTACCCCCTGCAATTGCATTTCGCAGAGTCTCGACACTTGCGATGTCCATGATGGCGAGACCGGATTTGGGTCCGATACCTGAAACGGTGAGAAGCATCTCAAAGAGCCTCAATTCTTCCTCGGAAACAAATCCATAGAGATCAAGAATGCTCTCGCGAACGGCGAGATGGGTCCATACGGATACCTCTTTTTCCGGCCTGAGGGTGGCGAGCATTTCGCGAGTCATGAAAACCTTGTATCCGACTCCCTGCGCAGAGAGAATTGCAAACCCGGCACGTACCGCCGTGGTAATTCCCTGTAGGTGGCCGATCATCTCCGTATCATACCGCGATTGCATATAGACGGCACTTCGTGTAGGATTTCACGACTTATCGTTATTAGGTGCAAAGGGAGGAGACCCAGCACCTTTCGCGAAAGGTGCTGG
>CAZFMA010000010.1:0-9842 GCA_964520015.1 uncultured Candidatus Saccharibacteria bacterium | reverse complement strand
TTGCGAAGGAAACCTTGTTCTTTCGGCGTGCGGGAATCTCACCCGCATTGCGGTTACTCGTGCCAACATTTTCACTTCGCAACGCTCCACCGTGGGTCACCCCTTCGGCTTCATCGCGATGCGAACGCTCTCCTACCACTCCCAGCACTTTCTAAAAATCTATCTTTTTTGCAACCATCCGAGTATTGATGTGCTCAAGATTCATTACAAATTTCAGATTCTTAGAAAGTGCTGGGAATCCGCAGTTTCGGTACTACGCTTAGCCCCGATCATTTGTGGCGCGAGATCTCTAAGTCAGTGAGCTGTTACGCTTTCTTTGAATGGTGGCTGCTTCTAAGCCAACATCCTGACTGTCTGTGAAATCTCACCTCCTTATTTGCACTGAGCGTAAATTTTGGGACCTTAACCGGCGATCTGGGCTGTTTCCCTTTTGACGTACGGAGCTTCGCCCCCATCGTCTAACTGCCGTGCTTAGCTTCTGGTATTCGGAGTTTGATAGAGGCAGTGGTCTTTCGACCTATCCGCTTCTTCCAGTGCTCTACCCCCAGAAGGAACACACGACGCAAGCCCGAAAGCTCTTTCGGAGAGAACCAGCTATTACAACGTTCGATAAGCTTTTCACTCCAACCCACAAGTCATCCCAGGATGTTGCACAATCCAAGGGTTCGGCCCTCCATCCACATTTCTGTGAACTTCAGCCTGCTCATGGGTAGCTCACGTTGCTTCGGGTCTGATCCATACGACGTAATCCTTCGATTGCTCTCAGGACTTTGCGCGCTATTCACACTCGCTTTCGCTGCGGCTCCAGGCTTTGTGGCCCTTAGCCAAGCCGTATGTATCAACTCGTTGGCTCATTCTTCAATAGGCACGCCGTCACGCACACACCTACTTCGCGCCCGATATTCGAAGTCGTCATGAGTTTGACAACCGCGAGTCGCGGAGAGCGCACTCTCCGTCAGACGTAAAGTAGGTGTGGCGTTCCGACTCCTTGTAGACATGTGGTTTCAGTTCTATTTCACTCCCCTCACCGGGGTTCTTTTCACCTTTCCCTCACGGTACTTGTTCACTATCGATCTCTAAAAGTATGTAGCATTACCGGTTAGTCCCGGCAAATTCACCCGAGCTATTCATGTCTCGAGCTACTCAAGAACTACAGCCATAAAGATGCTTCGATTTCGAGTACGGGGCTATTACCCTCTGGGGCCGCACTTCCCAGTGCGTTCCTCTATCTCAGCATTTTTTTACTTTACTCGCACACACCTACTTCGCGCCCGATATTCGAAGTCGTCATGAGTTTGACAACCGCGAGTCGCGGAGAGTGCACTCTCCGTCAGACGTAAAGTAGGTGTGGCGACGCTTGTAGTCTTATAACCCCCATCCCCAAAATCGTGACGCAATCCATCTTTCGATTAATTGGCGTTCCGATTTTGTGGCTGAGTTTGTGCTTCTCCCGTTTCGCTCGCCGCTACTAAGGGAATACCTGTTGGTCTCTTTTCCTCTCGGTACTGAAATGTTTTACTTCCCGAGGTCTGCTCTCTCTCGCGTTTAAGGAGAGAGTTCCAGCACCACTTTTAAAACAATGCGCCTGATGCCTATCGAAATGAATATGCGCACATATCACGTCAGTAAAGCACGTTCACATTCCATTAAAAGTGGTGCTGGAGGGTTGCCCCATTCGGAAATCTTCGGATCGTAGGTTGCATAGCACCTCCCCGAAGCGTATCGCAGCTAAGCCGCGTCCTTCATCGCCTTTTAGAGTCTAGGCATCCACCACACGCCCTTTCTCAGAACTCCCGCTAGGAATTCTAAGAACCGCGTTTTTTACTTTCTTGCCTATCTGCTGTCTATTTCAGATAGGACTTTTTTGCTCGCCCTTCGAAGCTCGCTATACGCGAGCGAAGTAGGGCTTTGTGTCTTTACATCCTGACGTTACCGTCAAGACATTCCTGCATCCCGCTTCGGAAAGACCTCCCATGAATTCTCATGAGGAGAACCGAAACGAGACGTTTGATTCTTTATAGCGTCTAGCGAGCGGTATCGCATGAGCAACTGCTCATATTGATCCGCGAGCGAAGACGCTCTATGAAATTTTCTTTCGAAAATTTCATACTTTTCTTTGTGTCGCTCTTCAGTTTTCAACGATCACGTATATTCCACGAAAAAAGCCGCTTGAAAGCGGCTACCAGTCGCGCAGCGTTTAAGCCGGCTACTCTCGCCACTTCGTGAAGCTTTTAAGCGATAACATACGTAGGGTGGAGTATATGCGAGGGGGTCTCGTATGTCAAATTTTATAGGGGACAAGCGGTGGATAGGCTATCGAGGGAATCCAGACCTTCTCTAAAAAGACGCTACTTCTTCAAAATCTTAAGCATTTGAGCCAAAATATTTCAAAAGAGAACCTCGGGCCCGCGTGGTGGGTCCGAGGGGGTTCTCTAAATGTGCCGCCGGCCGCACTCCAC
Organism: uncultured Candidatus Saccharibacteria bacterium; assembly: GCA_964520015.1. Taxonomy (GTDB): domain Bacteria; phylum Patescibacteriota; class Minisyncoccia; order Phycocordibacterales; family UBA2100; genus UBA10103. The sequence goes on along the minus strand of CAZFMA010000010.1, from coordinate 7,383 downwards.
GTACGAGAGCACGCGAAGACCTGCTTGCCGCTTGCTGTTGTCGAAGTGCGACTCATCGAGGAGCCACTCGTCATACTCCTGGCTCCACCGCACAGTGACAATACCATCCGTGTACAGCAAGTAGACGCACTTCTTGTCAAGCTGATTCGTCTCGATCAGCTCGGCGAGGATGGCACAGAGAATACTCTCCTCAAACTGCGGATTCTTCGGCAGACCCCGCAGGATCTGGAGATCAGAGAGCTCTTCACCGAGCTCATCCTCGTCGAATTTCACGACCGCGCCAGGTGCGAGCGGAAATGCCCGTGCGACGAGGTCACGGAAGCCATCGTAGATCCAGAGGCCTGGACGTCTCGTGAAAAAGAGTTCGGGATCTCGAGGGTTCGAGATGAGGATGACTCGTCGCGGGTGACGCTTGAGTACGAGCATCTGGCCGATGACTCCGGCGAACGCAGATTCGAGACGACGAGCCAAAACTGCGCCACGACCGTCCAGCGCCGCAATCACCTTCTTGGGATCGAGACTCTCGAGAGCCGTCGGCAATGCTTTCGCGGCGGCAATCGTAAACGTGCCCTGTACCTTGGCGAGTTGACCTGGCTTGAAGGGGGTTCCACGCGTCATGTGGGGGTTCCTTCTTGGTTGCGCTGTTGGTTCTTCGAGGGATCCGGAGTTTACCACAGCAGAAAACGTCAGGGTATCTGGCACTTTCTGCCGTGGCTTCTCCTTATCTTTTTAAAAGAACGCAACCGCCACTATGGTGCAAAGCGGGGAAAATGCAATTGTGTGAATCGTGGATCGATATTCAATAATTTTTTAATTTGCTCAGCAACTCTGCCGCTTTTACGAGGTCTTTGGGCGAGGTAATTTGTATCCATTGGTCCGTAAAAACAGGTTCAAAGCGGATGCCGAGCGTCTTCGCTCCAGCGAGCACTGTTTGTGGCAAGCCATACTCCAAACTTCCAGGCAGCTTGGGCACCATGGGACACGAAAAAATTCGCGTATCTAAGAGAAACATATTAGTACTTGCCAACCCCGGCGTGGCGCCCCGATCGCCCTCAACGATCGCCTCAATGTATGCGTCTGCGTCAAGTACAACTTCTCCCGATCGATGCATCTCGGGAACTTGTTGTACCAGGAGTCTCCATACGTCACCCTCTCTTATACATGCTTCGATATCGCTTTTGGCATAGATGTCATCTCCCATCATCACAAGAAAGCGCTCTTTCAAAACATCTTCCGCACACCATAGAGCGTCGGCGGTACCGTTGCGCTCTTTTTGTTCAACATAGGAAATTTTTTTTCCGTTGTACGTGCTACCGAAATGTCCCCTGATCGTAGCGCCAAGATATCCGACGACGATAATTACTTCCCCAATATCGTCGGGGAGCGCATTTAATTTATATTCGAGAAGGGGCTTTCCATTCACTTCAAGCATTGGTTTTGGTACTTCGGTCGTAAGCTCTTCCATACGGGTGCCATGCCCCGCGGCAAGAATGACTGCTTGCCCCACACCAACTTCGGCATTGCTTCTATTTTGCCCTCCTTCTATTTTATCAATCATAAAGACTCAGGTTTCCCAATATTGTTGGTAACGTCAATTGCTTTCAGCAAAATTATGCCGAAGTTTGGTGACGGGGCTTGCATATTCCCTATTGTATCCTGCCTGCGCAGGCAGGCAAAAGCAAAGCGGCCCCGACATGACGTCGGGGCCGCTGCAAGAAAACAAAAAACCGATTCTAGCTACTGTGATGATGCGCGATCTCAGAACGAATTCTTTCTATCGTACGCGCAGCTGCTTCTTTGCCACCCAAGCCAAAGGCGAGACCGAAGGCAAGCGCCATCGCAATTACAACACCGGTAAAGAATGTTTGAATGAAGGAGCTCGCTACCTGCAATTGATCCAGCGCCGCCATGACAGCAAAGATCCAGATCGCCCACTTTGCAACCGTTCCTGCGAGGTTGGCAGCGTGTGCGCCTGCGGCCCGTGCCGAGGTAGTGACCACTCCGCGCACCAACTCAGCCACCACTGCTCCAAGAATGAGGATGAGAACAGCAACAATGACTTGCGGCAGATAGCCCAAGACCACTTGCTGCAAGAAGATAGTGACAGTATCAAGTTCAAGGATATCGAGGGAAGCTACGAGGAATACCAAGATAATGAACCACATCACAAGCGTCCCCAGGAAGCGCCCGACATCGAGATTAAAACCTGCTTCTCGTGCGGCTTCGTTCAGCCCTGTCACTTTGAGAGCCTCATCAACGCGGAGTACCTTGACGACTTCAACAACGACACGATACAAAATCACGCCGACTATCCATCCTATTAAAAAGACGATAATCGCCGCGAGGATCGCCGGGAGGTATTGCACGACCGTGAACCACAGTCCTGTGAAAGACGCCGCGACCACATTTACCGATTGAGTAACTAACATAATAGAAATTCGTAGTTATTAATAAAGGTTTATAATGATTTTTAAGCTTACCCTGCCTAGGAAGGCATACGACACTCTAAAACCAGAGTGTAGAGCTTACTCAAATGATAGCACTCCTAACCTGTGGGAAGGCCCTTGCTGCAATTGTATGTGGATACAGAAAACAAGGGGATATTCGGGAGATGTATAGTTTTTGTCACAAAAGCCGTGTTTTGTCTAGAAGGATGTGGTGTGGGTAATCGAGCGTTTCGCGAAGGAGGCGATCTTGAATCGTCAGACGATACCGAAACTCCGGTGTGGAGAAAATCGCATAGCGAATTTCGCGGCCAAGCTTTGGTTCAAGTGCACGAACGGCCTGCTCAAGCTTTCTCTCATCGAGCCGATCCGCGACAACGAGGAGATCCACCGGACGCATTCCGTCTCCCATAAATGAGCCCGAAAGAATCACAACTGAAAACCGTCCGGTACGCCGGAGCGTGGATAGGAGGTCCTTATACCGCAGTGGCGAAACCTCGTGGACGAAGCGTGCGAGTGGAGCCGCCCATTGAAAGCTTTGATTGAAAGTCCATGCCTTCTCTCTCTGATTACCTCCAACTATTCTTTTAGTGTTCGGCAATGTAATGGCGACCTTCACGGACTTAAGGATTCCCCACTTCTCGAGTTGTTTGATTTCCTTTGCAGCTGCCGGTAGGGAGATGCCTGAGCGCTTAGCCGCACGCGATAGCGTATAGACACCTGACTGATCGAATATAAAGATGCGGAGCAGCTTCGCTCGTACGGTATTGCCAACAAGTTGAGCCAGAAAATCATCGGCCATGTGGGGGATTCTACCGGCGACGTAGGGCGAGCGCAATGAGCGTCATTTTGCGCTCATTGCCAAGCCGAGGAGCCGGAAAGACGGCCGAGGCCGGCTTACTCTCCTCTTTGGGATTGCCAAGTACACAACAACCCCAGCGGGAGCTAGGGTTGTATGTGCGAAAAATAGGTTATTGAAGAGTGACCTTGCCACCTTGGCCGAAATCTGCTGATTTCGGCATGATTCTTATCGAAACCTGCTAGTTTCGATTCGATTTGCACGTATGCAAATCGCGTTTGCGAATCACTTACGGCAGTGCGGAAAGTTACTTAAGAGTAACTTTCCCGCCTGCCTCCTCGATCTTTTTCTTCCACGCTTCAGCGTCTTCCTTCTTCACGTCGGCCTTCATCATGATAGGAGCGCCTTCAACCATCGTCTTCGCTTCCGCGAGGCCGAGGCCGAGGACTTCCTTCACGATTTTAATGACCGCGATTTTCTGCTCACCAAAAGAAGTGAGTTCGACATTGAATTCTGACTTCTCTTCTGCTGCGGCAGCTGCAGGTCCTGCGACCGCAACCGCTGCAGCCGAAACTCCCCACTTCTCTTCAATTGCTTTGACGAGCGTGTTGAGTTCCAAGACTGTCATCTTTTCCACTGCCTCAATGATTTGTTCTTGTGTCATGTTAGATTTTGTTACGAGCGAAGCGAATTAGAAAATCTTACACCCACCTAAATTTTCTTGAAAATTTGGGCGGGTTAAGAAATTTATAGTCGCATAACTCCTTAAATTCCTAAATTAATTCTTTGTTTCTGCCACCCCAGTAGTACAGCAAAGCTGACTACGGGGCAAGCCTACTCAACTTTTCGACTCTGCAACTTTGCTGAGTACAACGGCAAATCGGACTCGTGGTGAGTTGATGATGTTGGCAAACATTCCGCGCAATACCAGCATCGACGGGATCGTTGCAATTTCCTGCATACGTGGACCATCAATAAGAGCGCCCTCGAAGATGCCTCCCAAAATGGAGAGCTTATCGATCAGCTTTTTGCCGAAATCGTGCACCAACCGTGCGGGAGCCGTCGCGTCACCTGCTCCTCCGTATGCAACCGCGATTTCACCTTCCAAGGGCACATCAGCGTGTGCGTGCCCAAGCTTCTCCAAGGCTCGCCGAATGAGCGTCTTCTTCGCGACAAAATACTTGACGCCCTCATTGCGCAGAGCACGGCGCATCGCCGATTCATCCGCAACGGTGACTTTCGTAAAATGCACAAAGACCGAAGACGTCGCGTTCTTGAATGCGTCTGCAAGCTTGTCGATTATTTCTGCCTTTTCTGCTTTTGTTTTTGCCATCTTAGATGTAGTTATCGAGCGAAGCGAGATTAGTAAATCTTAGACCCCGTGAGATGGCGAAGCCTATCTCTCTGGGGTAGTTCGACCAGACAAGGTTAGGAGTTCGACCCCATTGGAGAGCGCTTTGCGCCTCCAACGGGGCCTGCCTCGGCAGGCGTCTTTCGACATGAAAGCCTTTCGGCTACCCGCTTTCTCTGGCCTTGTGGAATGTATCTTACAGATTTATTCTGCCGCGTCAACTTGAGAACCCGACTTCCTAGTTGTAACCAACCGGAGAACCTTTCGCGCGATACCATCTACGACACTTACGACTTCTTTCTTTTGTTCGATACTCATTTGACCATACTCCGCAAGAGGCGGAATAGTTTGCTCAAACTCTTTAAGGATTCCCCTAATCTCATCGCTGGTTTTAGTAGTCACTGCTGATTTATTTAGCTCGTGGACAAGCCAATCTAAATATGATTTTAGGCGTCCTATACTCGAGTTATATCTTAATTTATCGCTTGTTCGGACCTTTGCAGCAAGAACACCGTACGTTGGGTGTTGTGCAAGGCGCACCCAAAAGTCACCCCGATCCTGCCTTCCTTCTCTGGTTTCTTCGTAGTTAGCCTCCGTAAGAACACCATTTACATAATGTTGAGCTCGCTCAATAAGATCACGCAGTACCTTTTCTCCCGCCGGGGAGAGGTTCGTAAATTGCTCCATCCGAGGCTTCAATTGAGCAGTCGCGGGAAACTCCATCTCACTAGATCGTTGAACCTTGACTCCGTGCTTCCCAAGTTCCACCTCGAGCATTCTATATAATTCTTCTTCGGTATATTCTTTCGGTCCTCCACGAACGTTCTCCAATCGTTCATCCATGCCGCGAGTGTACCACGTCAGTTTTCCTCTCGCAGCATCGCTGCCGCTGCGGCGGCTTGCTGTTTCTGCGCTTCTTGAGAAACAACGATTGTTTGTACGGCAAAGGTGAGCCCGAAACTCAGTGAAATAAAAAGGAGGAAGCCAAAGAAGAAACGTGTAAACGAGCTGACGGGAGACGGATTCATGATGCAATTATATACCGAAGAGCCCGCGAAAGGCGGGCTCTTCAAGAAGTCTATTGGTAAAGACTACGGATGAGCCGCTACGTAGGCCCGGGTTTTCGGTCCAAAGTAGCCCGCAGCAGGAGAAATTCCTGCAGCCTTCTGGAGCTTGATAAGCGCCGCCTTAGTGAGACCACCAAACTTGGTAGTTTCATTCCCTGGCGAACCTCCTCCACTCGATGTGACTATGTAGCCATGAGCGTTGAGATACACCTGGAGCGCTTTTACATCATCACCGGTTGCACCCACTTCGAGATCACGCTTGAAACTTGCACCCACGGAAGCATTCATCATCCCCCCACCCTTCAGGGCCTGTAGCTGGGCGAGAAGTCCCGCAAGTTGTGCTTGAAGAGATGCAACCGTCGGCGTAGTTGGTGTTGACGTTACTACTGGCGTTGTTGCGACGGTAGTCGTGGCTGTAGTTGCTGTTGTAGTTGCTGTTGTAGTTGTTGTGGTCGTAACGGCACCACCGCCACCTCCTCCTCCACTGCTACCACCGCTGCCGCTAACAGGAGTGTTACAAAGCGACCCCGACGGCGTTACGACGATAGTCTGAGCCCCCGTTCCTGTGTAGGAAATCTTCGATACTGCACTGGTACACGTAATAGTCCCGTTGGTCTCTGAGTCTACAAGGAGGCGGTTGCGGCTGGGAGCCGTCACTTCGATCGAGGAACCACTTGCGAGCGTGAAGCTGAATGTACTCGCCCCTACCGTAATGGATTCTACAACCGCCGAGGAACCTGAAACATTGACCGTGATACCGCCGATATCGAGCACTGTATCCGTGGTTAGGGTGACGTCGTTGAACGCCGCGAACGAAAGTGAGGGCAGGAGAAGTGCGACGGCCGTTCCGATTGCAATTAATTTTCTCATTGGATGCGGATGTTAGCTGATAATCCTAACAATATCCACATTAGCGCCATCCCCAGAAGTTGATGGAAATCAAACCCGTGGCTGTGCTGCCGCCTGCGAGCGCATTTGCAATCGTGTTGGCTATGAGGAAGCTGATCTGGGCAGTTCCCGTCGTAGACGCCGCCGTGATCATCAGACCGGAAGGAAGCGAACTCGTCGCCTGCACGAAGACACGGTCGCCTGCACGGAGACCTGTTGCGTCAGAGCATACGGCGTACGCGGAAGTAGTTGCAGTAATCGTCACCGATGCATCAAGGTTGCAGTATCCGAACACGGCACCTGAAAGCGTCGTCGTGCCAAATGTACCTGCAGCCGTATCGATAACCGGAACGCTGTCTCCACCTATCCGAAGCTTTGAGGTAGACGCAGTGCCCGCATTCGTGAGTGACGTCCCAAGGCCGAGAATCGTGAGCGTACTCGGGAAACTCGCCACGCCTGCAGTGCTAATCGTTGCCGTGGCAGAACCGCCAAAGGAAACTTCATTTGCGGAAAGCACGCTTGAGCTAGCTTGGAAAAACGAGGCAAGGTTGGAGACGCGGAATGAAGTCGAAGTAGCGTTGGTACTCGTGCTATTTATCATGCTTAGGTTACTAATCGACGAGGTCGCGTTACTGACATTGAGCGTGCCGTTCGTATCGATGTTCGTGCTAATCGTCGTTGCTGCTTGTACGCTAAACGTGACGACCAAGACGCCGAAAACCACTGCCACTATCATTGCGAGAGGACCCTCTTTTGTAAACTGTCTCTTAATAAAATCCATACTTAAAATAATTTCTAATATTAATCAATACACGTGCTCCGCCCGACGGTCGA
>CAZFMA010000009.1:0-4738 GCA_964520015.1 uncultured Candidatus Saccharibacteria bacterium | reverse complement strand
TGAATATTCACCGATATATGTTACTAAACCGACTACAGACATCATGTTCAGCGTTCGCAGATTACACGGCGACTGGAATTATCCAAAATTGTACTAGCCGGGTATGACAAATGAGGCCAATTACTTGAGTAAAGAGAAGTTTGACGAGCTCACGACAGAGCTCGAACACATGAAGACGGTCCGTCGGCGCGAAATTGCCGAGCAATTGGAATACGCACGTTCTCTGGGCGATCTTTCAGAAAATGCTGAGTACGAAGAGGCGCGAAATTTGCAGGCTGCTACAGAGGATCGCATTCGCGTGATAGAAGAGCAGCTCTCCCATGCCCGCATCATCGAGCATCCGAAAGGCAATGTCGTCTCTCTCGGGAGTGTCGTCACCATTCAAAAACAAGGAGAAAAGGAGGAACATACCTATGAAATCGTAGGTTCTGCCGAAGCCAATATGCAGGAGCACAAAATTTCCCACCTTTCGCCCTTGGGATCAGCCCTTATGGATAAAAAGCGCGGAGAGACGTTCACATTCGATACCCCCAAGGGCGCGCAGAAATATAAGATCGTAAATATAAAATAGTCACCGAGGTGATAGTATTCAAGCACAATGAATCCCGTTAGAAGTTACGGAAGTTCTGAGAGGGGTAGTATGTCAAAGAGTAGTTCAACGGTCGATTTTATACTAGACTTCATAGTGGAGTAGGAAGCCTAAGCTTCCTACTTCTAACGGGATGAATACTCCTTCCTACATCGAAACAGCACATGATCTCGCCAAGCGTGCGGGGGTAATCATGCGGAAGAATTTCATAGCGGGGATGAAGAAGGAGTGGAAGGATGAACGCTCTCCGGTAACGGAGACCGACCTTGCGATCAATGATCTGATCTTGAAAGAAATAAAAGGGCGGTATCCGGACCACAGTATTCTTGCAGAAGAAGGAAGCGATCACGATGAATCGCATGAGTATGTCTGGATCTGCGATCCCGTAGATGGCACGCACAATTTTTCGCACGGCCTCCCTACCGCGACTTTTGCACTAGCTTTAATGCGCGATCATCAACCCATACTCGGCGTCATTCTCGACCCATTCGAAGATCGTCTCTACTCTGCAGAAAAAGGGAAGGGCGCGTTTCTCAACGGAGCACCGATGCATGTATCTTCGGCCCCGTCCGTAAAAAAGACGCTTATCGGCATAGGCAAATCGCGGGATATCAAAAACCTTTTTCCGGTTATGGATGCGCTCTATCAAAAGGGTGTCTCCATGATCACTGGTCTTTCGATCCATTACCTTTCGTCACTCGTTGCGTCCGGCGAATTCTCTGCTAGCATTTTCGGAGGCTCTTCGGCGCACGATATGACGCCCGCGAAGATCATCATTGAGGAAGCGGGAGGACGTGTTACCGACCTGTATGGCAATACGCCGGAGCGTTTCGATCGTCCGATGGCGGGACAGGTATGCAGTAACGGCTTGGTGCACGACGAAATTCTGGAGGTTCTCAAAGTAGGCCCGGATCTTAAAAAGGTGGAGGCGGAATAATTCGGGATAATTATTATTGAATAATTTTTTATCTATGAACGCAGACATTTTGAAAAAAACAGCACAGCAAATGGTTGCAACGGGAAAAGGCATTCTTGCGGCGGATGAGAGTTCGGGCACGATCGAGAAGCGATTCGTAAAGATCAATTTGCCTTCCACGGAAGATAATCGCAGAGCGTATCGCGAGATGCTCTTCACGACGCCAGGATTGGGCGAGCATATCTCGGGAGTAATTCTATACGACGAAACGATACGACAAAATGCCTCGAGCGGAGTTTCGTTTGTAAAAATCCTTCAGGACGCGGGGGTTTTGCCGGGGATCAAAGTGGATCAGGGAACAAAGGAGATGGAAGGATTACCCAATGAGAAAGTGACGAAGGGTTTGGAAGGTTTGCCCGATCGCTTAAAGGAATATGCTGCCATGGGTGCCAAATTTGCGAAGTGGCGCGCAGTTATCACCATTGAGGGCACTGCGCTCCCCACCGATGCCAACATCCGCCAAAACGCAAAGGATTTGGCAGCATACGCAAAAATGTGCCAACAAGCAGATATTGTACCGATGGTGGAGCCGGAAGTTTTGATGGATGGAAGTCACACCATGGAGCGTTGCTGCGAGGTGAGTGAGCGCACGCTCACGGTGCTTTTTGAGGAGCTGAATAATGCCGGTGTTTTGATCGAAGGCACGATTTTGAAAACCAACATGGTTATCTCCGGAAAGGAGAGCGGAGAGAAAAAAAGTGCAGACGAAGTGGCCGAAGCCACCCTCGGCGTATTCAGAAAAGTGCTTCCGAATACTTTGCCCGGCCAAACCTTTCTTTCAGGCGGACAAAGCGAAATGGAGGCGACAGAAAATCTAAACGCAATTAATAAGCGCGGACCGTTGCCGTGGAAGATGTCGTTCTCATACGGTCGCGCACTTCAGGATTCAGCACTCAAGAAGTGGGCGGGCAATCCGGAGAATGTCCCGGCCGCCCAAAAAATCTTGTCTCACCGGGCAAAAATGAATGGTCTTGCGACAGAAGGGAAATATTCGAGCGAGATGGAGAAATAAAATCGTGTTGAATTAATGAGTCGCGAACGGTACTATTGTTCGCGACGGCCTTATATCTTCGGTATAAACTCGTCGCTCGGGAAAAATGAAAAGGAGTTTCATTTTCTCCCTCGCTAGGGCTTATAGTAAAGTGGCATTACGCGGCATTCGCATTGCCGAGTCCCGGGTTCGATTCCCGGTAAGTCCAAAATTGAACGAAGTGAGATTTGGGACTTAAGCACGCACACTGCTGTGCGTGCGACGGGATCGAAAGGCGGAGCCATGTCGCAAGGCGACTGGAGAGCCAGGGCAGGAGCCACTTAGCGCATAGCGCTTAGTGAGCTGCTCCGATTCCCGGTAAGTCCACTAATTTAATTCATCAGCCAAATACTGAGGTTGAGATACGCGGCGAAAAGGACCCAGAGGAGATAGGGTATGAGAAGATACATCGCGCGGCGGTCTATTTCGGCGGTGGCGATCACGAGACAGAGCACTGTGAAGGCGAGGAACAAGATATCGAGAAACGCGACAAGGATTGAGTGCAATCCGAAAAAGAAAAGTGTCCAGGCAACATTGAAAAGTAATTGTACGAAATAGAAACGTATCCACCCAGCGGTAAGTGAAGTCTGTGGTTTTTTGAGCCACACTATCGAAAGGGCAAGTGCCATAAGGAAGTAGAGAATCGTCCAGACAATCCCGAAGGTTATCGCTGGTGGATTGAGTGCTGGTTTGAGGAGTCCCTCATACCAGCTCGAAGCACCTGCGTCGACAAAGAAAAATCCGACAAGACCTGCGCTAAAGGTGGCGAGGAAGGCGAGGATTACCCGAACTATCGGGTTCATGCTCCCAGCATATTCCTGTCTCCGGAGAGCGCCATGTTCTTATCCACATCTCAGCAAGTCGGTTTTTTGTCGGGCTGCCGAGAATCGAACTCGGGCTACATGACCCCCAGCCATGCGTACTACCTCTATACTACAGCCCGCTTACTGATGAAGTCCTTTGTCGGGCCGCCGGGAATCGAACCCGGTCTTTACGAATCCGAATCGTACGTACTACCGGTATACTACGGCCCGAAAAAAGACTGTACGCGAAGTCTTACAACCTCGGTATTATAGACTACCTCACTTTCTAGGTGTGGTCACGAATATTTCCTTGCCGCCGCTCGAAAATTTCGCGACCCCGGCTCGCGGCCGCACAAGCTTGTGCGGCATCGCTGCGCCCTGCACAAAAGCAGAAAACCTGCCGCAGGGCAGGTATTTCTGTCTATTGTGCACCCTTCAGGATTCGAACCTGAGACCTTTCGAATGTGAATCGAACGCTCTAACCAGCTGAGCTAAGGGTGCGTCGTTGAGATTATCCACCAAAACCAGTGCGTTCTCAAGCTCTCTCTGCTATACTCTTGTCACATGGAATACAAGATTTTCAGCTTGGGGGCAAACGACGGTCTCGCGCAGAAAATTTCAGAGAAGCTCGGCATGCCGCTCGGGGAGATCAAATGCCGATCATTCAGTGACGGTGAACAGCAAATCCAGTTTTTGGAAAACTTGCGCGGTAAAAATGTCTTTCTCATCCAGCCGACCAATTCTCCGGCAGAAAATTGGGTGCGGCTTCTTCTTGCGATTGATGCAGCACATGGTGCCTCTGCTCATGAGATAACCGCAGTCGTCCCGTTCTTTGGATATTCACGACAGGATCGCAAGACGAAATCACGCGAGCCCATCTCGGCTCGCGTCATGGCGACCACCATCGAAAAGGTGGGAGCGACGCGTCTTCTCACCATGGATTTGCACAACGACGCGATCGGAGGGTTTTTCCGCAAAACTATTGTCGACAATCTTTACGCGCGCCGAGTCTTTGTACCGTACTTGAAAGACTTTTTTAGTGAAGCGCTTAAAAAGGACGAGCTCGTCGTGGTCTCGCCGGACGCGGGAGGAGTGGTGCGCGCTCAATCATATGGCAAACGACTGATGAAAGATGGTGATCTTGCGATCATTCACAAAGAGCGAGAGATTCCGAACAAGGTTGCGAGAATGAAATTGGTCGGCGACGTTAAGGGGAAAATAACGCTTATCGTTGATGACATTGCAGACACATGCGGCACACTTGTTCGTGCCGCTGATCTCTTGGTAGAAAATGGAGCCCGGGAAGTGTATGCAATCGCAACTCATGGATTACTCTCCGG
>CAZFMA010000008.1:0-2596 GCA_964520015.1 uncultured Candidatus Saccharibacteria bacterium | reverse complement strand
GCGTCGCTAGGTATTTATCCCGCAATCGATCCGTTAGATTCAGGTTCCTCTGCGCTTACTCCAGAGATTGTTGGTAAAGAGCATTATCGGGCGGCAAACGAAACGCGTCGCGTTCTCCAGCGCTACAAAGATCTACAAGATATTATCGCGATTCTTGGTATTGAAGAGCTCTCTGAAGACGACAAACGACTTGTCTATCGCGCCCGCAAAATCCAGCGTTTTCTTTCGCAACCATTTGCCGTTGCGGAGCAGTTTACCGGAAAACCGGGCAAGTATGTGCCTCTCGCGGATACAGTCCGCAGCTTCGCTGAAATTCTTGACGGAAAGCACGACGCGCTCGATGAAAGCGCATTTTATATGAAAGGCTCCATCGACGAAGTTATGGCTGCAAAAAACGACTAATGATTGGTTTCCGAAACCCCTCATCAGAAACCCCTCATCAATTATGGTCGATAAACACCCGAACACTTTTAGACTCATCATCGCTTCAGTGGATGAGACGCAGTTTGACGGTGCCGCGGCGTCTGTGACGCTCCCTGGCGCTGCGGGAGTCATGACTATTCTTCCCAATCATGAGCCGATTGTGAGCACTCTTAACAAAGGCAAAATTATTGTTCGTAGTCCAAGTGGCACGAAAGAGTTTCCCATTGGAAGTGGCGTCTTGGAGTGCTCTGGAGGTCGAGCAGTAGTGCTTTTGTAATGTATTTTTCAACACCTATTTGCAGAGAACAAAATAGAGGAGTTACAATAGAGTAAATGTTCTCCAAAATTGCGTCGACGCACACAGTGCTTATAACTGCAGTGATTGCAGGCGGACTCTTCTTTGTGTCGGTTGGATCTGTGGCAGCCGCGGGCAGCGAGCCTCCGACCAGAGCTGAATCACAACCCCCGGGAGATTGTGAATTGGGCAAAAATCATCAAGCAAAAAATTGCACGCAACGATGCGATTGCGGAGGTGCCGCATGCGGATATCGATGTGACAACAGCGGCTCGTATTATGGTAACGATTACGTATGCGCCCGGTCTCGCATCGGTATACCAACATATACGGCCAAGATGACGACATTCAGCGATGTGCGATGTGCAGGAGGTCCATGTAACCATGCGATCGCAGGTATCGCGCATCGAGTCTTTCCACTGAATTGCAAAGTCGAAGTATGCAATCTGAAAAATGGTCTTTGTGCGGTTGGTATCGTTATGGATCGCGGTCCTAATGTGTGCTTTCCCGATAGAGTCATCGACGCGAATATTAAATTAAAGGCAGACTTGCGGCTGACCGGTAGCGATGAAGCAAGTTATAAATTGCTTTCGTGTCCAGGTGTGACGGAGACTGCGGAACCATCAGGACCCGCACGAGCGAGTCTCGAAGCGCTTATTGAAGCTCAGAAAAGAGGCGATTTTGCTCCCGGCTATGGACCCCAGCAGACCTATACGGCGGTAAATACGCCTTGGGGTCCCGGTTACTTAGGTACGCCGCCGCCTCTGAATTCGAGTATTTACACTGGGCAGCAAACGAATCCTTTCATGATCCCGCCAAACCCATATCAGCCGTATCCGCAATCGACGCCGACACCTTCCTCTGCGACGAGCGCAAGTGCAATCGGCGATATTCTTGCGCAGCCAAAATCAATCAAAAGCGGATGGAATATTGTCGTATCGTGGAGTTCTGTTAATATGAGCGACTCTGAGCCCTGCAAGATATTTGTGAACGACACACAGTTTCTTGCGCAGGGCAATGAAGGGACGCGAAAAATTCAGGCTGGTCCCGGTCTTGGACCAGAAAGTTTTACGATGAAATGCAAAGATTCAAAGGGGAATGCTTTTGAGCAAAAGGATTCTGTGGTTGTTCAGTAGAGTTTTAGTATCCATGGCGTTTAAGAGAACAATCGAAGATTTTACATGTGAGCATTGTGGTGCGCATGTGCAAGGCAATGGCTATACAAATCACTGTCCGAAGTGCCTTTGGAGCAAGCATGTGGATATCTTTCCGGGAGACAGGGCGGAGAACTGCGGCGGCATGATGGAACCGATACGAGTTGAGGGATCGGCATCAAATTATCGTGCAATCCAGCGCTGCACGGTGTGCGGGAAGGAAGGCAAAGTCGGTACGTCAAAAAAAGATGATCCCGAGGCAATAATTAGAACTGCACAAAATCTGCAATAATCCAAGCGGAGAATTGCAACAGGTGATTCCTCGTGTCATTATAAAAGCATGTCTCCCGATGATGGTGATGTCGGAGGCGATATGTCTGAAAGCGGCGCGCAAGAGCCGTGGATGTATCGTCTTCCCAAAATTTCACACTACTACGGCGATACGGTGCGCCAGATTTTTCTCTGCGCTGCCGCGGTCATCCTTTTGGGCGCCCCGTTTTATGGTGATGATCTACGACTCGAGCTTCCATTTGAAATAATCGGTGCAATTATTCTTGTGAGCGTCGCCGCACTTACGAATCCATGGAAGAGATCAGTCGTTCTTATAGATTCCGTTCTTTCTGGGGTTGGTTTGGTGATATTCGAACTGTGGGCGCTTACTGGATATGGCCAAGTCTTGCCAATTGCGTTCGTGATACGACAAGTGCTCGCTATCGGTTTCATG
>CAZFMA010000007.1:0-4152 GCA_964520015.1 uncultured Candidatus Saccharibacteria bacterium | reverse complement strand
TAAATAACGAAGCTAAGTTAGCAGCGAGTAAGCAAGCCGGGTCCGAAGAAATAATTAAAGAGTTCTCATGTTGGTCGTTGACGGGTGGCATCACTATCAATGCCTGTCTTGCTTCGCTCATGGATAAAGCGATGTGGCTTTCAGCTCGCACCCTTTGGATCGCGGGGGTACTTCTCAACATCACCCTCGACTATACGCTCAATCTCAATACGCTACTCGAAAAGCTTCCCATTGTAGATATCGGATGGAAGGTATTCCGGGATATTGCCAATATCGTCTTTATCTTCGTCGCACTTTGGGCGGGGATCTCAATCACGCTCGGCATTGGTGATAATGGAAAGAAGGCGTGGGGACTTCTCGCGCAAATGGTACTTGTGGCTCTGTTCATCAACTTCAGTCTGTTCGTCGCCAAAGCGGTCGTGGACGCGTCCAATGTGGCCGCACTCCATTTTTATTCGCTTATCGTCACGCCGGGAAGCGAGAAGAAGTACGACAGCGGTCTTTCTGAAGCCTACATGTACGGCCTCAAGCTCTCCACGATTTACGATAGCTCGAAGCTCGGAGCTGGTGGAGAAATCAATTCGAATAAAGGCTTGATTGGCCCCGCCGCGCAGAGCAGTGGTAAAGATCTCACGTTCACCAACATTATTCTCATCGGTTTTTTCGGCTCGCTGTTCATCATCGTGACGGCGTGGGTATTCTTTGCCGCGAGCATTATGTTCATTTACCGAGCCATCACCCTCATTATTCTCATGATACTCTCGCCGCTTGCCTTCGTTGGGCTGATACTTCCCGGTGCTTCCAGTATGGCTCATCAGTGGTGGAGTAAACTCTGGAGTCAGGCGTTTTTCGCCCCACTGTATCTCGCGCTTGCTTACATCGTGGCGAAAACCATCAACAGCCCGGCCTTTCAAGGGGCACTCGCGAATGATATCACCGGCACCGGATTTGCCGCCGCTATCACCGGTACCGGAGCGGAAACGGTAGCCGTGATCTTCAACTTCGTCATCCTCATCGGGCTTATGGTGGGTTGTCTTATTGTCGCCCAATCTCTCGGGGCAAAAGGTAGCGACATGGCCATGGCCGGGTGGGAAAAAATTAAGGGAGTCGCAGTGGGTGGGACGGCGGGCCTTATCGGACGTACCGCCATGCGGGGGTTTGGCCTCGGTGCGATTGGAGAGAAGCTACAAGAAAGGAATGCTGCAAAAACAGCGAGGGGAGAGCGAGTGGGTTTGTTTTCAAAAGCTGGAGCCGCGGCGCTGAAATACTCCAGTGTGAGAAATTTAAATGAACGGCTTGGGCAAACAAGACTCGGAAACACCGGTATAGGTAAATTCTTTAGACAGCAAACAACGGGCCGATTGGCAGAAGCAAAATTCGGAGGCAGTAAATCCGCGGAAGAGGCATACGAGGAATCGGAGCATGATGCATCGGTGCGTCTAAAAATTGGTCGCATTAATGCGGCAAGAAAGGCGGGAGCAGATTTACTACAACTCCGTGGTCAGCAGGGACATGCTTATGCTGAGAGGTTTCTTGCAGAAAGAGCGGTCGCGCAGGCGAGACAGCGGGTGTCCCAGACACTGACACCGCAAATCACTCCGCTGCAGCAACAACAGGCAGTAGCGGCACAGCAGGCACTTACGCAGGCACAGGCAGTTTCTCCACAACAGCAACAGCAAATTGCGAATGCCCAACATGACCTGACACAAGCGCAACAAGACCTTGCTGCTGCACAGGCTGCTGCACAAGTAATTTCTCCACAGCAGCAGCAGCAAATTGATGCGGCGCAAGTGGCACTTGCACAGGAACAACAGAATCTTGCGGGGAACCCAAACAATAGAATATTCCAAGGAATCGTTGCGACTGCAGAACAACGTCTTGCGCAAGCACAGGCAGTTTCTCCGCAGCTACAAGCCGCAGTAACGCTGGCGCAGACGGCGGTTGGAACGGCACAGCAAGACCTTGCGGCGGCGCAGGCTCCTTCTTTGCAACAACAGCAGCAAATTGCGGCGGCGCAACAAACTTTGACTGCGGCGCAGACACCTCAACCGACCGCGCAACAGCGGCAAATTCAAGCGGCCTTGGGAGCTCGCGCGCAAGCGGAACAGAATCTCGTGGCGAACCCGAATGACCCCGCGCTGCAACAGGCACGGGATGCGGCACAACAACGGCTATTTGCGCTCTCTCAACCACATAAAGACCTTGCGGAAGCAGAGGAAGCATATCAGAGGGCCGATACGAATGTGGGGCAATTCAATAAAGATAACGAGCAGAAGATTGCCGAGTATACCAAGACAATTTCTGAATCTCTTGCCAAACTATCGACTAAAGAATTCGTGACATATATGCCCAAACATGAATTTTTCAATCCCGCGCTCATGGGTTTGGAGGTGCTTCCGACCTCGTTTGCCGACGCCGTAATGAAGGATGAGCACGCGCTTACCGAAGGTGAAAAAGACGAATCGATGCATGCTCGATACCACGACGCCATAGAGATCGGAGAGCGTGGAGAAGAAAGGTGGGCGTGGTACCACGACGCCATGCAAAGATCTCAACGGGCGACCAATGCCAAAAATGATGCCGAAATACGAATAGATAATCGGATGCAATTGCCCAGCGGTATTACCCTTCACGCGGAACTTGAAAATATTGAAGGGCTAAAGGAACAGCTTGCGATAGAGAGGACGAAGCCTCAAAGTCCGCAGAGGACTCAACTTATTCAGACGCTTCAGGGGGACATAGACACGAGGAACCAAGCGGCTCGGCTTTTAATACAGCAAAGGGATGCCGAAATAGAGCAAATGACGCAGAGGGGGGAACTTGAGCGACCAGAGCAGCCGCAACAGCCGGGCTGGGAAGAGGCTCCCGGCATCCGGAAGGCACTACGCAACATGCGTGGTCTTACGGAGCTCACGCATTGGTATCAACACGCGCGCGAGTCGCTTAATTTGAAGCTTATCGCGCAAACCATCATGCAAGGAAATTGGGACGAAGCGCGCAAGAGCGAACAGTTTGATTCCTCCTTCAAAGAAAATGTGGGACGGGCTAAAAAGCGAGCTTATATCCGTTCCGCCGGCGACCTCACCGTAGGATTCGACCCGAATGTTACTGAAGAAATCTCCAAACATCAGGCGTCTGCGATAGATGAACTAAGGCGACTTGCCAACAAGCGTCTGACAGGGCTCGGCCCAGAAAGATATTTTGAACAATATAATCAGACGTGGACCGATAAAGACGGACAGCATGAAAGTATCTCCGGCCAATACCTGCGGTTGATCCGCGCAAGCGCTCCGGAGCATGAAAGCGCGGAAATAGCGGTGAATAACCAAGAAAGGCGCGATGTGCGCTTCAACGCGGGTATAACTATGTATAATCAGGTATCCCAAAATTTGGCAAGCAATGAATTTACAAAGATGCAGGGACAAGATCGTGACCTCTACGTGGTCATGAGAAATATGGAGGTAAACCAGTTGGAGCATTACAAGGATCGCGACCTCGATGTTAAGTTGCCGATGGTAGAATTCTTTCTTGAACAGTTCAAGGACGAAATCCTTGGGGTACGTGATATGAGCCGAAAGAATTTGCAACTACTTACTTGGTTTGTAAATCAGGGAGGTCAAAACTTTGTTCCCTGGGAACAAATCCGACCTGAATTGCAGGATTATTGGGAACAGATTAAGGGACTTATTGGCCGAGAAGATGCGCGTACACTGCCTGGAAAGTATGGCCGCCTGCGTAGCTACGCGCAACAAGGAAGAGCGCAGGATGCTCCGGTGATGCGGCGTATCAATGAGCTTCGGGCACAGCGTGGTCTTCCTCCACTCGATGGCCATAACCAACCGTTTGGAAGAATCGGTGCAGCAGCATAAAAACCATGGAACCAAGCTTGGCAAGAGAAAAATTGTATTTGTTCCTGGAATCGCTACCGGATGGTGTGTTCAGCGCGCTACTCGACAAAAAGATTGAGATTAATATCTTGCCGATTGATATTACCGAAGAACATGGATTTGTACTTAATGAAACAGGAAATATCTGCGAGGGCGTACGAAAAGTGCTTGCCGGCGAAGAATCGCCGAGTAATCTTGTGACGTTCATAGAAAAAGACGAGCGTATCGAGGAAGACAATCGCGCAAAGATTTCGACGCTCGCGTA
>CAZFMA010000006.1:0-16996 GCA_964520015.1 uncultured Candidatus Saccharibacteria bacterium | reverse complement strand
GAAGCTTGAAGAGGGACTCGAAGGTCTGGTGCATATTTCTGAAATGGATTGGGCGCTCGTCGAAAATCCAAAGACGCGATACAAAGTGGGCGACGCAGTCAAAGTGAAGGTGATCGAAATCAAAGATGAGAAAATCTCGCTCTCCATCAAAGCACTTCTCGAAGATCCGTGGGTCGCAGCAGCAGCAAAATACAAAAAGGATCAGAAGGTAGATGCTGTCGTCATCAAATACAATAAACACGGCGCCTTGGCTTCAATCGAAGAGGGCGTCGCGGGATTGGTCCACATCTCCGAATTCGCAAACGAAGAAGATCTTCGTACAAAACTCGAGCTCGGCAAAGTGTATCCCTTCATCATCACCTTTTTCGAATCAAAGGATCGTCGCATGACGCTAAAACCAGTGAATTAGAAACTGGAAGTAGCAACTGCCAGACCAGAGACTCCCAATCAGAGGCTGCCCTTGTTTAAAATGTCCGGTCGGACATTTTAAACAAGGGCAGGAAAGTGGTGTATTCAAGACTAATTAAACTGATTCATCGCGCGCTCGGGGCCGTCGGTCACGATCGCCTCAAGCGCTTGCGTAGCTTTCTTGAAGACTGGTTTCAATATCGCAAGATCGGCTGACTTGAAAGGCGCCAAAATGAATTTCACAACGTCCTTTTCACCGGATGGCTTTTTCAATTTCCCTCCTGGAGTCTCGGGAGAAACACCGATGCGCACACGGGTAAACTTTTTTGTCTTCACCGCCTGCATGATCGATTCCACTCCTTTATGTCCCCCGCTTCCTCTATTAAAGGAGAGCTTCATTGTGCCGAGTGGAAGATCTAGATCGTCGTAGAGGACGACCATGCGCTCTGCTGCCTTTTGGCTTTTCACAAATTTCACTACCGCAGTACCTGATTTATTCATAAATGTGTCCGGTTTGACTAACACTACAGCAGTCTTTCCTATCATTCCGGACGTAACATGTGCAATTGCCTTTTTACTTGCCCCGTAGGAAGCTCGCTTTCCTGCGGGGTCCTCCTTCCATTCGCCAAATTTCATCTGTTTTGCGAATTCTTCGAGGGCGAGGCGGCCCGTATTGTGCCGCGTACCCTCATATTCCTCACCGGGATTGCCCAAACCGACGATTATCCATGACATAAACGTGCAGTATAGCGTATTTTCCAACAGCAACCCATTAAGAATGTATCAAGCGCTTGCGATATATATTTTTTCGAGTGTTGCGAAGCCAAAAGTTCGTGTTTTCCTATTTTCTTCCACACACGGCTCGCGAAATAGCTGAGAGAAATGTCTTTTGGAGTGTCGCACAGGCCGACGGGCCGAGCGGCAGCGATTTTTCAGCAGATGATTTTGCGAAATCACATCGCGCGCCGTCCTTAAAGCGCGATGCAGACGCGATCCCAAAAAATATTCTTCGAAAACGCATTTCGCGACGACGCAACACTCCTTCCACTTGGTGTCAATCCCACGAACGCGGTAGAATGTCGCGCATGACTGATCCCGTGATGACAGGAAACCCATCACGGACCCCGTTAGAGAATTCCATATCACGTGCGACTCATAATTTGGGAAACCTATGAGTGAAAATTCAACGAATGAAGGACTGACCGCGCAACTCTCTAACGGGGCGGGCACAAAGAAAGAATCGCAAGGCTCCCTCTTGGGCTACACGGTCGTAGCTCTCGGCCTTGCGCTCTTCATCCGCTTCTTTATTGCAGCGCCGTACCTCGTTTCGGGTCAATCGATGGAGCCCAACTTCCATGACATGCAATACTTGATCGTTGACCGTGTGTCATACGATTTTCAGGAGCCACATCGAGGTGATATTGTGATTTTTGACCTGCCGCAGAACACCAGCCGCGCTCTTATAAAGCGCGTGATCGGACTCCCTGGGGAAACCGTAGTGCTCGCGGGGTCAAAAGTCAGCATTATCAATGCTGAAAACCCAGAAGGCTTTACACTTTCCGAACCCTATCTCGATCCTGAGAATCTCGGTGGCGCAACAGACATGCGGATCATACTTGAAGATGATGAGTTCGTAGTTCTCGGCGATAATCGCCGCGTCTCTTCCGATTCGCGCGTATGGGGAGCACTGCCCCGCAAAGATATTGTGGGACGAGTCTTGTTTCGCTTGTATCCCCTAACAGAGATCAGCATACTTCCCGCACAATCTTCCTACAGCAAAGAGGTTCCGGATAATTCTTAAGTCATTCTCGTATATATGATTCGATTGAAGGACACGCAGCACCCGAATACCGCAGCGTTTCTAAGCTCCGCGATTCGGGTCGCCGAGTATTACGGATTTTCTCCGCTGGAAGAAATTCCGCGTGCCGGTGCCATGCCTCTCGGAGTCGCGCGACGATCCGTGATGCCGCTTGCAAAGGTGGAATCTGAAATATCATTTGCGCGACGTGAAGAGCGTGCTCTCCTTTCCTCCGCGCGAAAATGCCTCATATCGGAAAAAAAGGATGGAGCGGTACTCGCGTGGCGAATTATTACCAATGCTTCTACAATTCCCGGGGTGACGTTTGAACTGCATATTGTGGGACCGGGAAGTGCGATTGCAGAAGCGCTTCTTATTGTCGTTGCAAATGCAATCGCAGAAGAAAGCGGCATAAAGGAGCGCGTGCTTTCGGTCAACAACATCGGCTCGCCTGATTCATCTAATAGATACGTTCGCGACGTTGGATTATATTTGCGCAAACACATTGAATCGATCTCCTCGACGCTCCGCCCTCGCGCTGCTACCGACCCCTTAGGCACCTTGGTGCAACTTATCGAGCGCGGACACCCTGCGGCTCCCCGCGCTCCACAAGCAATGGAATATCTGACGGAGGAAGAGCGTCGGAGGTTCTGGGAATTCCTTGAGTACCTTGAGATGTTCGGTCTCCCCTATGAATTGAACGCGCGCATTCTCGGAAGTCGTGACTGCTGGTCACACTCTTTGTTTGAAATATCTACGCCGGATTCAGAGAGTGGTGCGCATATTCCGATTGCGTTTGGTGGCCGCTACGATGCCTTAGCGAGTCGTTTTGCACAATCACCGACTTCAGCTGCAATGATATCCATCACGTGCGAGGTGCGCGGCAAAACGCGTCCGAAGCGCGAGGCTGCAAAATCGGAAGGAGAGGCGCAGCCGGCAATTTATTTTGCACATCTTGGCGACGAGGCACGCAGACGGGCACTCTCTGTCATGGAAAATCTGCGACGCGCGATGATCCCGGTGCACCAAGGCCTCTGGTATGAACGCATCGCCGAGCAGATGATGGCTGCGCGCGAGCTAAGCGTCCCCTATATCCTCATCATGGGACACAAGGAAGCGATGGAGGGAACGATTCTCGTGCGCGAAGTTGCGACGAATTCACAAGACGCTATTCCACTCCCCGAATTGCCCAACTACCTGAAGCGTCGTCGGATTGGAGTAAGCGTACACTTGTAATACCACTTCTTCTGTGGTATCTTCTTGCCACATGAGCATAAACGCAGAAGTCTCAAAGAGCGGCAACGAAAGCACGCTCTCTACCATAAGAAAATTCAGCCGCCGTGTGCAAGGCACAGGGCTCGTGCGCACAGTTCGCGGTCAGCGCTACTTCACGCGAAGTACCTCGAAGATCGTTAAGAAAAAGCGAGCACTCAAACTGATCAAGCGCCGTGCCGACTACAAACAACTCATAAAGGAAGGTAAGGTCGCTGAAACCCCTACTCGCGGAGGACAGGGAGGCCGCTCATCCTACAACCGTCCGTCCGGCCAGAGCGATCAGCCGCAAACTCAGAAAGCTGCAGAGACTACTCCTATCGTTCGCTAACGAATGCTCCGACCAACAGTCTCGATTCGAAAAACAGTTCGCGGCCGTGTGCCGCGAATTCCCTTTGAAAAAATGGCGCGTGCCATTCTCCCCAAGCACTACGAGCTCTCGCTCGTGATCTGCGGCGACACGCTCGCACGCCACATGAATGTGAAATACAGAAAGAAGCGCTATGCACCCAATGTGCTTTCCTTTCCCCTCTCCAAAGATGAGGGTGAGATTTTTTTGAATGTGAAGACGGCCGAGCGCGAGGCAAAGCGCTTCGGGGTGACCCTCGAAGAGCGCCTCGCGCTTCTCTTTGTCCACGGGTGTTTTCATTTGAAGGGCCTCCGACATGGGCGTACAATGGAGGATAAGGAGCGCCGCGTCCTGCGGGCCTTCTCTTTTGTATGGCACGGCAATTTTACACAGGAATAGATATCGGCACCTATCACGTGAAGGTGGTTATCGCCGTACCGGGCGAAAACCCGGATTTACCGCTTACCATTCTCGGCACCGGCACATCATCTTCGCGGGGACTTCGGCATGGCTACATTATTGATAAAAAGGAAGCGACGAGAAGCATCCGTGAGGCACTCGCCCGCGCCATCGGTTCGGCAAAGGTGAAGATTCGCGGTGCGCGCGTGGGCCTCGGCGGAATCGGACTCGATGAAATACGAAGTACAGGGGAAGTCGCGCTCACAGCCTCCGGCGGCATCGTGACCGAGCGCGAGATTGAGCGTACGCTTCGAGAGAGCGAAAAGCGCGCTGGCCCTCGATTAACCAATCGCACCGTTATCCATGCGATCCCGCTTGAATATCGCGTAGACGGAGCAAAAGTTTTTGGCAAACCTCTCGGACTTCAAGGTACGCGGCTTGCCGTCGACACACTTTTGATTACGATGCTCTCCCGCCATCAGGATGACATCGTGGAAGCAGTAGAAGCGACCGGAATAGAAGTTGAGGGCATTATGGCCTCACCTCTCGCCGCCAGTCTCGTCACGCTCACCAAAGCGCAGAAGACTGCGGGCGTCGTCTTGGCAAACATCGGAGCAGAAACACTCTCCGTCGTTGTGTTTGAAAATGATACGCCGATCTCACTCAAGATTTTCCCTTCGGGCTCCGCCCAAATCACGGAATCAATCGCCCTCTCATTCCGGATACCGCTCCCCGAAGCAGAAAGTCTGAAACGCGGCGGCATAACGGGAAGTGAAATATCAGAGAAAAAAATGCAGACCGTCGTCGGCGCACGCCTTAAGGAAATGTATACACTGGTGAATGTGCATCTTAAATCAATCGGACGTCATCGCCTGCTTCCTGCGGGCGTCGTCATCACAGGTGGTGGCTCTGGCCTTACCTCAGCCTCAGAAATTGCACGAGCAGTTTTGCAACTTCCTTCACAAGTGGGACAGATCGGTCAAATGCCGCGTTCCTCGGGAGTCGACGCCGCATGGGCGGTTGCCTATGGCCTCTGCCGCTGGGGATACGCGGAAGATATGAGCGGGAGTCGTCATTCACTCGGCGGCGTCATGACCGACGCGTGGGATTCTCTGAAACAAGGCATGCGTTCTCTTCTTCCCTAATCCACTGAATGCAGTGAGGTGTCACCTCATTGCATTCCAAAACAGAAGACCGCCTCGTACAGAAATCGGACAATACCTTGCATTACAAAGCAATTTGAGTCAAGTTTGCGCATTCTCCCAAAGTGGTACTATGGACCAACTATGAGCAAACAAGTGAAGCCGGATGTAGAGTCGTTTGCACGAATTCGAGTCGTTGGAGTAGGAGGATCAGGAGGAAACGCAGTGAATCACATGGTTTCTTCGCATGTGATGGGCGTTGATTTCATCGCTATCAACACCGATGCGCAAGATCTTCATAAATCAAAAGCAAAACGCAAGATCAACATCGGCAAGAATCTGACGCGAGGACTCGGCGCCGGCATGAATGCAGAATTGGGAAAGCAAGCAGCGGAAGAAACACGCGAAGATATTCAGGAAGCCGTCAAAGGCTCTGACATGGTCTTCATCACCTGCGGCATGGGCGGGGGGACGGGCACGGGTGCCGCACCGATTGTTGCAAAAGTCGCACGAGAGCTCGGCGCGCTCACGGTCGGCGTCGTCACACGACCGTTTAGTTTTGAGGGACAGCAGCGCATGCGCCTCGCAGAAGCGGGTCTCGCCGAATTGCGCAAGGCAGTGGATGCCCTCATCATCATCCCCAACGACAAACTTCTCGCTATCGTCTCGCGGGAAACCGGTATCAAGAATGCCTTCGCGATGTGCGATGACATTTTGAAACAAGCCGTCGAAGGTATTTCAGATTTAATCACGACAACCGGTATCATCAACGTCGACTTCGCCGACGTGCGCGCTGTCATGCATAACGCCGGAAGCGCGCTTATGGGTATCGGCACCGCGATGGGCGAACACCGAGCAGAAATGGCCGCCCGCGCTGCTATCAACTCCCCACTTCTCGAAGTTTCTATCCACGGCGCGAAGGGTGTACTCTTTTCTGTCGCCGGTGGCGAAGATTTGGGCATGCTCGAAGTACAGGATGCAGCGAATGTCATTACCGAGGCAATCGATCCGGACGCGAAGGTTATCTTCGGAGCTGTCACAGATGAGACACTCAAGAAAGGTCAGGTGCGTGTGACGGTGATTGCGACTGGTTTCCCAGAGCCGGGAGCACGCTCAAGCCTTTTTCCCGGCTCTCAGCGACTTGTCGCGAAGAAGGATCAGGATGTGCCGCCCGTTTCTCCGCGCGCACGTGAAGAGATGAAGAAAGGCGAAGACCCGGCAGAGAAATACGAGCGGGCGCTGAAAGAGACACCGAAGCCAGAAGCTCCGAAAATGACCCCGAAGAGAGATGAAGACGACGATGACACGTGGGGTGGCTTGCCGTCGTTCTTGCGCCGCAAATAAATGGGTTGTGGATTTGAAGAAATTTCCTTACCAGAAGGCGATCGTGTAGAATAGTCCGATGTCAGAGACGTATGAACTAGGAATTGTGGGCGGCGGCCCCGCAGGGGCCGCCGCGGCGGTCTATGCCGCGCGCAAACGCATCAAAACCATTTTTGTCACCTCCGAGTGGGGCGGGCAGAGCACCGTCTCCACCGACGTTCAGAATTGGATAGGTACTCCCTCGATCTCCGGAACTCAACTGGCAGAAAACCTACGCAAGCATGTGGAAGCATACAAAGGTGAGTGGCTTACAATTGTTTCCCCCGCTCTCGCAGAATCGCTCACACCCCATGAGACTTCGGTAGATGTGACCGTTGCACACATGGGGGGGAAAGAAAAGACGCTATACAATGTAAAAGCTTTGCTTATAACGACTGGCGCCAATCGTCGCAAGCTCGAAGTACCGGGCGCAGCAGAGTATGATCAAAAGGGTCTCACCTACTGCGCCTCATGTGACGGCCCCTTGTTTGCCGATAAAGACGTGGCGGTCATTGGTGGCGGCAATGCCGCATTTGAAACGGCTCTCCAACTTCTCGCTTACTGCAAAACGGTCACGCTCTTTAACAGAGGTGATACGTTCCGCGCAGACGAAATAAGCGTAGCTGCCGCCCTCGCCCATCCAAATATGCGAATCATTAAAAATTCTGAAATCCTTGCAGTCGAAGGCGCACAATTTGTCACAGGACTTCATTGGAAAGATTCGTTGACAGGCAAAGAAGCCTTGCTACCCGTCGAAGGTATCTTCGTTGAGATCGGCCTTATCCCAAACACTGACTGGCTGGGCACAGCGCTAGAGATGAATGCAGTTAAGCAAGTGAAAGTCGATCCACGCACCCACCGGACCTCACATCCGCGCGTCTGGGCTGCAGGCGATTGCACCGACGGCCTCTACCATCAAAACAATATCGCTGCGGGAGATGCAGTAAAAGCGCTGGAAGACATCTACATGTTCCTCCGGCGGCAATAAAACGGACCGCCCCACCGGAGCGGCCCGCGCGAAGTGGAACAGTCGATGGCCAGCGAGCCTTCCGCACTTCTCACAGCTTCTTCTCCGCATCGATAATCGCCTGTACGGTGGGATCGGCATCTTCACCACCGGTCACGGAGACGCCGAGGTCGCATTGACTCGCGAATCCGGCGGCGAGCGTACGCTTGAACCCGATGGTTACCTCGCCATGATCGGCGAGCCATCGGTGGAGCATACGTGCTGCATTCGTGATCCGAACTTCACGTGTACTCATTTCCTCTCTCCTCGCCGCCATTCCACCAAGGCGACTCCGACAAGCTCTTCCTGCTGGTGGGGCAGGCCTCCTCGCCTACCTAACACTAGTGGAGAAAGCCTGTCAAATAGTCTGTATGGTATGCTCCGATTATGAAAAAGCCGCTTCTAAATCCCAAAGAAGTAGAGAGGCTTACCCGCCAGCATGGTTCACCTTTGTATGTATACAAGAAAAGTATTATTGAAAAACAATACCGCGGCCTTTTGCGAACTATTCTATTCCCCCACACAAAAATCTATTATGCGTGTAAGGCAAATGCGAATCCGGAAATATTAGAGCTCCTGAAACGACTTGGTGCATCCATCGAGTGTGTGAGTCGTGGAGAAGTGGAGCGAGCAATAAGTGTTGGTTTTCCGCAAAATCACATTTCATATACGTGCTCATACATTCCTAAGAAAGAACTAGCGTGGGTGATGAAAAGGGTCGGCTCCGTTCACCTTGATTCCCTCTTGCAGCTGGAATGGTGGGGCGAAATGAATCCGGACTCGAACGTATCCTTACGAGTAAATCGTGGATTTGGCGCAGGAGCCACGAGCCATATCATCACCGGCGGCCCAGAAAGTAAATTCGGGATTTATTATACCGACCTTCCAAAAGCACAACGGATCGCAAAACGCTTTAATTTGAAAATCATCGGACTGGAGCAACATATTGGCTCGAGTATTTTGAACCCGAGTGCATTTATCCGCGCGATGAATCTTCTCTTCCAATCCGCCAAAGGGTTCCCCGATCTTAAATTCTTGGATTTCGGTGGGGGATTTGGAATTCCCTATCGGACGGAGACGAAACCACTCGACATCATCGAGCTCGGAAAAAGGATGGGGGATTCGTTCCGGCAGTTTTGTAAGGAGTACGGAAGGGAACTCGAGCTTCGCATAGAACCGGGCCGCTTCATCGTTGCCGAAGCCGGTGCGTTACTTACCACTATTGTTGATCGCAAGGAAACTCCTGCTCGCACGTTTGTCGGCGTAGATTCTGGATTTAGTCATCTCGTACGTCCAGCCTTTTATGGGTCGTACCATCATATCTTCAATCTATCGAATCCGAATGGAAAGAAAGAGCGCGTAACGGTTGTCGGCAACCTCTGCGAATCATCAGATGTTTTCGCAAAGAAGCGCGACATTCC
Organism: uncultured Candidatus Saccharibacteria bacterium; assembly: GCA_964520015.1. GTDB lineage: Bacteria > Patescibacteriota > Minisyncoccia > Phycocordibacterales > UBA2100 > UBA10103. Next base: position 7,839 of record CAZFMA010000006.1, on the reverse strand, counting down.
AAAAGCACGGCCTGGCGACATTCTCCTTTTCGCCGACGCTGGAGCGTATGGATATTCAATGGCTTCAGATTACAATCTGCGCCCTAAACCCAAAGAAATTGTTCTGCCCTAATGTCTGAAGTGGCGCACTCCCGTGAATACCATTGCGATGTCCGCGGCGTTTGCCGCGTCGATTGAGTCTTGATCTTTCTGCGAGCCGCCGGGCTGGATGATGGCTGTCGCCCCTACTTCCGCCGCGGCCTGCACACAGTCAGGGAAAGGCATGAAAGCATCTGAGGCCATCACCGATCCGTGCAGAGATTGAGGTTTAACCTCAATCTGAGGGCTTCCGCTGTCAGCCGCTTTTAGGGCGGCGAGTTTTGCAGAATAAATACGGCTCATTTGTCCGGCCCCGATGCCGACCGTTGCTCCGTCTTTTGCATACACGATCGCGTTGGATTTTACGTGTTTGCACACGGTAAAAGCGAAGATCATGTCGGCAAGTTCTTTTTCTGTTGGAGTTCGCTTTGTCACCGGCTTCACTTCTCCGTCAAAAACACTGTTGTCGGTCTCTTGTACCAGCATACCCCCCGCGATCGAACGAACCATTGTCCGCCTCTCTGCAGGGTCGGGCATGGAGCCTGTGAGGAGCACGCGCACGTTTGGTTTTACAGAAAGAATAGCAAGCGCGTCGTCTTCGGCGCTTGGCGCGATCACAACTTCGAGAAAAATCTTAACTAATTCACTTGCGAGATCGGCAGTGATCTTTGAATTGAGTGCAACAATGCCGCCGAAAGCAGAGACGGTATCACACGAAAATGCCCGTAGGTATGCCTCATATGCGCTCTCACCGAGCGCGACACCGCAGGGATTCATGTGCTTTACGATAACGGCCGCTGGCTCTTCAAATTCTGCGACACACTCAAAAGCAGCGTCCGCATCCTGCAGATTGTTGTAGCTTAATTCTTTTCCCTGTACTTTGCGTGCGGTTGCAACTCCCGGCCTCTTATCCCTAGGATCAAGGTAGAGTGCAGCGCGCTGGTGAGGGTTCTCCCCGTAGCGCAGGACCTCGGTACGCTCAAGATTGAGCTGCAGTTTCTCCGGAAGCTCCGAATTTTCGGCCTTCATTCCCATAGCTTATCATAGCCTGCCCCGCACCAAAATCAGCGAACGCGGAGAAATGCAGCTATGTTTGAAGGACGTCTCGTGATTTCAGTTTTTCAGAAGTCGATTGAGATTTTTGGTGCAGGGCGAGTGCTAAAGGTATTGCTGCTATCGCAAGGTCGCGGAAAAGCACCTGAAAGTTTGTGGGGTTGAAGAATACGATCGTAAGAAGCATCGCCGTTGCCACAATCGAAGGCCAGAATATCCTCCACCCGCTAAGGATCCAGAGTGCGATCACGACTTCCACAACTCCGAAGGTATGGAGCAATACTTCATTAGATACATAGCCTTTCGCAAAAACAGGGAAATACCCTATCCACGAATCGGGATCGGAAAGCGCGTTAAACGGCGGATAGAGGAAAGCAAATGCTACCCCTATCCGCAATACGAGCTGCGCGATCCTATCGGAATTCATGTTACTTGTGGTGAGCTTGTCGAACTATTCGACAACCGTCACCGAACCAAACACCGATGCATTGAGGTGATCGTGATAATTCCAGGTCCCTACCTTGTTGAATTCGAATGTGTAGTTGTTGCCGCCTGCACACTGGTCGAACGCTGTTTTTGAGGTGTCAGGACAATGCCCCGTGCGTGAGGTACCGCTGTACATTGTGTGATTCGGGTGCTGCGCCGAGGCTACCCACATGTCTGTCGTGCCTTCGTTGTTCCACGCTACGGTGCCGCCCTTTTTAATAGTTATTGCTGAAGGCGAAAAGCTCTTGCCGTCATACGTCACTGTTGCTGTCATGGGAGTAGTGGGAATCGAACCTCCGCCTTCGACGTTTACTCCCGTATCACCTCCTGCTGTTGGCGAAGTTGCGCCATTATTCTCGCCAGAGGTTATTTCAGCGCCAGGCTGCGCACTATTCTGCCAGATCCAGTATCCGCCCCCCACAACAAGTACGACTAATGCAGCAATCAATAGATTTTTCATAACAATTGGATATAAGAACTTCTAATAGGTAGAAGTATACCAGAGAGCCCCTTTACTGCTTTCTTGCCAAAAATGCCTTGCCGTGGCCTATGTCTACATTGACGGGAATTTTCTTTTCGCACAATTCGCATTCCTTTCCCTCCCACGAATCCAGATGCACGCTGAGGAGTTGACCAAATATCGGAGGATTCCCGACCTGCTCCTTTTTTACATCCCCGCGATTGACGAGTGCGATTGCTCCCACGATATCCGCTCCGACGCCTCGCGCAGCTTCTACTACCTTCTGTAATGAACCACCGGTCGTCACGAGATCTTCCACCACGAGGGTTTTCTTGCCCTTAATGACCTGATCGTATCCGCGCTTGATGATGAATCCGCCTTTGCCATCTTTGTCAGCGTACACGCCAAACACTTCGCGGCCAGTAAGCTCACTCATGTGATACGCGGTCCATTGCGCAAGAATAGCCGCACCGATTGCAGGACCGATAACCGCCTCGACATTCGCGTCTTTAAACCGCTCGGCCATTTCGCGACACACACGAGAAGTTTCGCGCGTATACGCATACATCGCATCTTTGAGAATGTACGCATCACCATGCCTTCCAGACGTGTATACAAAATGTCCGCTTCGAAATGCTCCGACTTTCTGGAGAAGCTCAAGCACTTCATCTTCGCTCATCATATGGGTATGTATACTACAACGCCTTTCGTATTACGCTATCAAGCTCTGTGGCTTTCTCGCGAGCGGCTTCTGCAAAATCCGGACCATTGGAAGCAAATATGACTGCGCGCGATGTGCTGATGATCATTCCCCGTCCTCGGCTGTCTTTCCCAGCCTGTACTGTTTTTTCAAGATCGCCATTTTGCGCACCAACACCTGGAATTAAAATCGGCATGTCTCCGACAATACCCCGCACTTCGGCCAATTCTTCCGGATACGTCGCTCCCACCATGATGCATGCATTGCCGTTCGAGTTCCAAGCTCCTGCTGTCATCCGCGCAACAAGTTTGTAGAGTGACTCGCTTGTCCCGTGGGTAGTCGAGGGGCCAGTTACCATAAGATTCTGGATTTCACTCGAGCTTGGATTCGATGATTTACAGAGAATGATGATTCCTTTTTCTTTTCGCGCGAAGAATTCTGAAAGGGCATCGGAGCCAAAATAGGGGTGGACGGTAATCGCGTCGGCATGTAAGTGATCAAATGCCGATTCGGCATATCCTTTGTTAGTGTTGCCAATATCGCCACGCTTCGCGTCCAAAATAACGGGCACGTCGGGCGCCTGCTCATTGATATATTGGATCGTCTCGCGCAATGCCTTCCAGCCTTCATCTCCATGCGCTTCGTAAAACGCGGGATTCGGCTTGTACGCGCATACAAGGTCTTTCGTCGCATCAATGATCGCCCGATTGAATCCGACGATAGTCTCGCGAACGCCCTTCCCTCTCGCCGCCTCTGGGATTTTTTCAAAATCGCTATCGAGCCCAACGCATAAAAACTTGCCTTGCTCCCACTGTTTTTCAAGAAGCTGCCGGAAATTTCTGTCGCTCATCCCGTTAGAAGTAGGAAGCTTGCGCTTCCGACACGGTTATCACGATTCGTAATGATTCGACCATATGGAAATAAGCTAGTGAGTAGTAGAGTTCCGGACTTCTGCAACTTCTAACGGGACTCATTAAAGGCCATACTAGCATACAACTATCAAAAAAATCGAGCCGGCGGGGGTCCAACACGCAGTGTGTTGAATCCCCCGCCGAGTCCCATGCAGAAGAGGTGGCGAAATACTACTCCTCTTCGACCTCCACCCGCGTACCTGCGGACGGAGAACCAAAGAGCGAGTGGGCGCTGCCGCCCACGACGACGATGTAGTAGACGGGCTCGCCATTGAGCTGCAAGCTGCCCTTGGTGATGGTCTGTTCGCCAGTGTTGCCAGCAAAGATGCCGTCCACGCGCCGAAGCCTTGCGATCCGTCTTTCGCCGCCGATCCTAAATGTCCGATGTTCGTTCATGGCGGGCAGCCAATCCTGATCATCGAGGGTCGAGACGAGGTAGATGTTGCCGTGGCTGTCGCTATCGGCAACGAAGACTCCCTTCTCGGGGTTCGGGACGACGAGGTCCTTTTGCTCGAGAATAAGCTCGGGATAGCTTCTGATGCCGAAAAGCTTTGCGAACGTCGGCACCATCACTTCCATGGAACGGAACGGGGTGTACCGTCCAGAAGTGTCTCGGACCAGGTACGATTCTTTGACCCGGCCCTGGATGAAATGGAAGTTCATCCCGGCATTCGGACCCACCACCCACACGCCGTTGTCGAGATGGAGGGCGTAGATCTCCTCACCGTCGAGCTTGCGGCTCTCGCCACGAAGCTTCCTGCCGTTCTCGGTGCCGTGGCGCGGAGCGGCATTGGCGAGAATACCGACATGCTCGCCATCCGGAAGTTTTCCGAAGAAGTCGATGGTGGAGAGCGCGTGCGCCGCGGCCGTGAAGCCGCAGTGCAACGTGTTCATGCTTTCCGTCCCGAAAAACGTGACCCGGGGTTGGTACGGAAAAAGGCTCCGCTGGGCAGCGATCTCGTACCGTCCCTGGTCCGAACCGCCGCAGTCCGTGACAATCACTAAGTGCACGTTTCCATCTGTCTTCACAGCTCTTCTCCTGTTGTTGGGAACACTGGCTAACGAGGACGATTCCCCTGCCAGCCTGGTATTCCCAATCTGCGTCAAAGATCAAAAAGAACAAAACAAAAACCCTCCGAACGGAGGGTTTTTGTCTGAATGTCTAGTTGGATTAGATATGCAGGCAAAACGCCTCCGTTTCGGAGCGCATCATCATTGCCATCATCATTCCCGCGACGAACAAGTTCCTTTGCATAACATCTTGAGGCTACCAAATGCCCATTTTTTGTCAACGCTATTAATTTATCTCAATATCAATATGCCGGATGCCGGGGTGGAACTTTTTGATGCGTGATTCTATTTCATCTATTTTCTTTCCCATCAACCGTGGGATTCGATCTGCATAATCCGCACAAAATCTCTTGAATGCCTCATAATCATTCCGCACCTCTTCGTATTCGTCAGCCAGAGCGGCTTGTTGGTAGGCTTCTCCGAGAAGCGCCGCCCCGTTGAATTCCACTTCGCATTTGATGCGATACACACCGAAGCCGAGAACCGATGATTTGAAGTTGATGACTTTCTCTATGGTCGGTTCACGCTGAAGTAACTCCTCTATCTCATCCTGTAATTTTTCGGGAATCGCACGACCGAGAAGATAGGAGCGATTTTTCACAATGAGTATAACCGCTACGATGCCAAGGAGGAGCGCAATAACGATTGAGCCACTTGCATCCCAGAGAGGGTTCCCCGTGTAATACGAGAGCGTAATACTCACGAGCGCGACAAGCACACCAAAGACAGCGACCGAATCTTCAAGAAACACAGCGAGGGTGGAGGGATCGGCGTGCGCAAGTCGTTTCTTCCACTGGGATCTGGGAAATGTCTTGCGCAGCTGTGAGGCAGCAACCCACAGTGTGTACGATTCGATAAAAAGTGCGACAAATAAAACGATAAAGACTGTCAACGATAGTTCAATTTCATGCGGATTAAGAAATGTAGTAATGCCGTGATATGCCGTCACGCCCGCGCCAACAAAGAAGATGCCGCAGGCGGAGATCAGCGCCCAAAAGGAAAGCTCGTTGCCATATCCGTATTCAAAATTATCATCTGCCTTTTTAAGTGACCGACGTAACCCGATGAGAAGTAACACTTGATTCGTCGTATCGGCAAGACTGTGTATCGCTTCCGAAAACATCGAGCTCGAGCCCGAAACGCTAGCGGCAAAGAATTTGATTATGGTAACAACGGTGTTGCCGACAACCGCCGCAGAGACGGAGCGAAATCCTGTAGTACTCTGTAAAGGCATTCTTTTGAGTGTATAACTTCAGGGCTCTCTATGCCACATACCGCGTCCCCTGATTATCCGGATACGAGTGATGACAGGAGTAATTATGGCAAAGGTATCGTACATTCTTCCTGTGTTGCATTTCAAGAACTGTCGAGGAGTGTGGCGATTTCTATTAAAAAAGTGAGGGTGTCTTGACGACACCCCCGAGGGCAGGAATTCCGTCCGCGCGAAATTCGCGGGCCAATTTCGATCTAGGAGGCGATTTGTTGACCGCCGCACATTCTGGGTCGAGCTTCCGAGACCCTTCGCGAAGCGTCAGGACTCGGACGGCGAGGCATCGTAGATGGTCGCCTCCGGTTCGCCGGCGAAGAGCTTGCCGAAAAGCGCCATGATATTCTTGACCTCGGGCAGCAACTCCTGCCGATCCATGGCTTCCCGATCCACGAAAACCTCGGTCGCGATGAACGAGTTGGGGTCGGTGATGTCCCTACCGATGTCGAAGTGGACGACACCATCGAGCGGCCGGCTCGCGACCACGATCTCCTTGAAACGCGCCAGAGCCTCTTCGGCTATCCCGGGTAGGCTCTTTACCTTGAAGCGTACGACAATCATAGTTCGTTTTCCCTCTCTGTGGCTGTCCGGGTTTCTTCAGGCCCTCTGGCCAATCCGATCCTCGGCAAGCCGATTAAGCGCATGATAATATTTTTGCAAAGCAGATGAAATAACTAATCGGGTACAAACTTCCTGAGGATCTTGCGGGCTATTTGGATTGTCCCGATTATAAGCGCCACTACAATTGTGATGATGAGAGGCAACGCACCGGAGAAAACATCGTAGATAAGGCAAAAGATAAAATTGAGAAAGAAGATGATGAGCATCCCCCACGAAATATCTTCAACGCTTTTCGTGCGATACGTCGTATAGACTTGCGGAAGCATAAAGGTGACGCCGGTCACCATGGCGGCATATCCAAAGAGGTCAACTGCTGCGATCATCGGAGGATACTAACATACACGATGGTGGAGAGAGGGAGATTCGGCCACGCATTTTTTAAACGCACTATGTTTGAGACTATTTGAACTTTTTGAAAGCCTTAGGATTTGTTTTTGCTAAATGTAGGACGCTATCAAAACTAAAACGCCCATATCCAAATGTTTCTTCCTCTACATCATCTCCCTCTTTCTCACTATTCACAAAATCAAGAATGGCATTAATAATAGTACCCCTTAAGCAAAGAGATTTTTTGTATCTTTCTGTGTAAAGAATCTCGTTGGAGCCTGCATGGATTTCAGCAACTAGTAAGTTGGAAATTTGGTATATTTGTTTCCATAAAAACTTAACAACGGTTTCCCAGTAGAAGGTTCTCTTATTAACTATCCAAGTAATTACCACAAAAATGATTATCAGTATTAGATAATTCATAACATTATTCTATCGCATGTGTCTTTGTTGTATATTGCATACCGCCAACAAAATCCCTTATGCTAGCTGTTGGCTGCGGAGAGGGAGGGATTCGAACCCTCGATACCTTGCGGTATGCCGGTTTTCGAAACCGGTGCTTTCGACCACTCAGCCACCTCTCCTTCGAGCAACCCGAAGGTTGCCCAGGCACATTCCCGAAGGAAAAGCGCCCCCATGATCTGGCTCCGCACAAAATAGCACACTTTCGGATAACGAAAAAATGCGCTAATATTCAGGGGCTTTTTGTTTTCTGTCTTTTCTAGAAGCTAGAAGCTGAAAGCAAGAGCTATTCATGGCCTCATCGTCTAACGGTTAGGACGGCTTTCTTTCAAGAAGCAAATCGGGGTTCAACCCCCCGTGAGGTCATATCAGAACCCATCCAATTCCTCTGGTAAAATGTATG
>CAZFMA010000005.1:0-6582 GCA_964520015.1 uncultured Candidatus Saccharibacteria bacterium | reverse complement strand
ACCCTTGCGGCGCGCTTCAGGTGCAACGCCGTACCATCCGACCCAGGCGGTGTCGTTTGGATCTGCTGCTTTGCGGTAGAGGCCTGTAATTCCTGCGGCCTTACCGTTCTCCTTGGCGAGCCAGTAGTTGAGCGAGGATATGCCCCAGTCATTTAGCTGCGCTTCGTGCGCTCCTGGATCAAGACTCGCTGCGAACGCCCTATCGGGTGATTCCTCCGTCGAACCTACAACGGGAAATATCTTGTTCGCGAGTGCGAGCGCCTGATCAAGATTCTCCGGTGTAAGGGACGCCAAATCGACGGAAACCTGTTCAAGCTTTTGGTCCGGACCCTGTTGTGTCCGCGACTTGTGGCTCTCTTCTATATTATCTTCCATGATGGTGCGCGTTTATCTTGATTATTATAACTCCGATTGCTTCATCCGGATGATGATGCTCTTAGGAGTCACGAAAAGAAGTATGATCGCCACGAGAGCGCCTACAAATCCAAGTACACTAAATGCACTCGTCATCCCCACTGTATCTGCTAGTACACCGGCAAAGAAGGGCCCGAATACGTATGCAATATTCTGTGCGAAATCTTCAAGTCCCTCTGTCTCCCCCTCGACTGACGGCACATCGGAGTTATATCCAGTGTACCAAGAATTTATCGAGGGCAGTGACATACTGGTGAAAAATGATGCGAGCAGAACGACGAGTACACCCAAACAAGGATTGGGCATGAACGCAAATGAGGAAAGGATGCATGATCCTATCAAAAGACTCGTGAACGCCGTACGCTTTTTCCCAAAACGTCTGGTCAAAGATCCCACGAACCACCCCACGACGAGAACCGGAAAGACGAATGCAGCGAGGAGCAATCCCCCGAACTGCGCTGGAAGACCGACAGTCTCTGCATAGAGCGGCGAAAGCGTCCAGAAAAAGGCGTCGATAGTCCACAGGTAAAATGTAAGAAAAAGGACGGGCATCATGTGCCATCCGAGCTTCTTCCAGAGATGGAATTCGATGAGAAAGTGCTTCCGCCGAGGACGCGCAGGCTCTGGTCTAGAATTGCGCTTGCGATGCAGCGTGAACAAGACCAGAAGGAACGTGAAGCCCATTGCGAGAAAGAGCCAATACAAGCCAAACGAACGCCAGTCTATCTGCTCAACAATGACAAATCCGACGATGAGAGGCGCGAGGAGTTGGCCGAGCGACCGGAACATCTGTGCAATGCCGAAATTCGAAGCCTGATCGTCCTTCTTCGAATAGCGGCCTATGAAATCGAAGGTACCGAAACCATACAAATCGAAATAGATTCCCCATACCGCCATCGCAAAGAGGAAGAGCGGTAGCGTACTCGCCGACCACAAGAGAATTGGATAAATGGAGCACAATGCAAACATCACCAAAAAAACCCTTCTGAAGTCTGTACTTTTGAAAATTTTACTGATAAAAAAATCAAACAGCGCACCGGTGATGGACGACGAGCCGAGAATGAAGCCGATCATCGTATTCGAAAATCCGTGATTTTGAATGAGAATCGGTGCGATGTACTGACCCACACTGTCCGCCATTGTCCAGAAAAGAATAACGAGGCCGAAGACGAGTATCGGCGATCTATCTCCCGCGTATGCTCCAAATATGCGTCTGATGCGGGGCATGAGAAAAGTCAGATTACGTAGATATGCTCGTAGCCCTCTTTTTTGCGGGTTTTTATCATCGGGTTAAAATACTCAAGCTTAAGACCTCCGCCAGCTTGTCGCTCAAAGACGAACTCCTGCACGCGCATGTTGTCGAACATGAAATGCCGATAGAATGTATTCCAAAGGTCCTCCGGAAAGTACGCTCCAGGTTTGAGGGTATCGGATAGCAATGTAAGCAACGCGGAGAAGACTCCGACGATCACCTGTGTGAACGTCGCATTCGTGCCAATGATGGCGATGCTGGGGATCGTGTTGAAAAAGTAAACGCGTTTGTCCTTGTATTCGAGTATCACCCCGATACTGTCCGCGCCGTCGAGTATCTCATTCGTGTTGTCGCCAAGTTCGAGCTCTTCCTTCGACACATCTCCCTTCTCTTCGTATATCTTCACGAGGGTATCCATCGTTTTGGGATTGACCGCATATACGAACTGCGACGGAATGTCGTATTTGTTGCCGATGCTCACGCACTCTTCGTGCATTGTGATCATGCCGTCCGGATACCTATCGAATTTCATTATTGGAGAGAGAATCGCGTGCATGTTTTTGCGGTGCTCCAGTGCATTAGGCAGGAGCGGTTTCACTTTTTCGCGCCCCTTGCCGAGAATAACACCAGTAGTATCGCGCACGCATTCAACAAGAAACTCATGTACTGACCACGTCATCATGGGCTGCCACTGTTTAGCAACCTTTGATGTATCGTACTCAAAATGGATGAGCTCATTGGGAACACCAAATTTTTCGATCCCATAGCGCACCCACATATTTACATTGCCCGGATTCATGCCCGAGCACAGGATGTGAGGCGCCTTGTTGAATGAGTCTTTTTTCTCGAACGCTCTGATAACGGTTTCTTCGATGGTTAGTTTCTCATCATTCATGCCCGTGTTTACGTATGACACACCGACTTCATTCGTTGCCTCAAGGAACGGGAGGCTGTCCATGTCGGTGATGTCGAGGACGATCTGTATGTTGTGTTCGCGCAGAAGCGAATGATATGCGTCCTTCTCTTCCGGTAATTTCAGCTCGGCGTGGACGAATATGTAGTCGAGCCGCTTGTGGTCAATGTAAATATCTTCAAGGACTTTCTTGTTCCTATCGAGGAGCACAAGTTTACCAAAAAGATCACGGTTGGCCACCATGTGATGCAACAAAGCATTCGCGACTCCGCCTGAAGCACCCGCGATCAAGAGGTTTGGTTTTGTAAGCATGCGTATCTGAAATTATCGCGTTGATACGCCTATCTGTCAAAACGAATAAAGCTAATGATCGCCGTGTGGTTCGGCAATGGCGAGCTTGATGAAAAAGAGGGTCAAAAGAGAGAAAACCGCAGCTTGAAGGAAGCCGATAAATATCTCGAAAAGCATGAGAGGGACGGGTAGAAGGTAGGGTGCAAAGTATATCGCAACTGCGATGATGATCTCCCCCGCAAGGATGTTGCCGAAGAGCCGGAATGAGAGCGAGACGACGCGGACCAATTCCCCGATGAGTTCTATGATGCCCACGGCAAATCCAATCGGATTCTTGAAAGGATTCTGGAGGAATTTACTGCTGTACTTCCAAAAGCCGATGGCAAGAATACCGGTGATCTCGATAACGAAAAACGAAATGATCGCCAAAACGAGCGGCACCGTGAGGTCGGTATTCGGTGCACGAAGCAAGGGATAATCGTGGTACGTGATTGAGCCAATTCCAGGAATAAAGTGCAGCATGTTGCCGACGAAAATAAAGAGAAATATCGTCATAAGGAGCGGAAAGAATCGGCGCGCCATTTCCCTGCTCTCCAACGTTTCCGTTATGTAGTCGTATACAAACCCGACCATCGTTTCCATCAGAGTCTGGAATTTCCCGGGGATCATCGCAAGCTTCCTGCGTACGATAAACGCGGTGATTACAAGGAGTGCAATAACGACCCAGCTCGTAACGAGCGTATTTGTGATTGGAATACCCAAAAATTCGCCGAGCTTCTCCGCGGAGATCGCGACGTGAATGCCCTGTTCCATTGCCGCGATTCTAGCACAATTTAGCGCTCGATAAAGCGTCGAATTGCCCGTGCAACGACTTTCTCACCGCCTTTGAAACTGTGTTTGACTTTAGGAACAATGAGAACTTGGTGACGGAGTTTTGTTAAATGCTTTTCAAACCACGCAGCAATTTCCTTTGCTAGTCTATCGGCATACTCATCTCTCTCGGCAAGGAGGACTAGAAGGGGTGTTTTGACTGATTTGAGTGTGCGCGGATTCGCTGAAGGATCCCAATACATAAAGATTTCCTCCGCACTTTCGGGGGTGGATAAACTCAGGAATCTTTGTGCGTCACATGGAAACCATAAACCACTTCCCTCGGGCATGAATTCATGAGGCTTGCCATTTTGCACTAACCTCTTGGCATGTGCAACAGCTTTCCGCAATCTACCTCTTTTGTCTTGTGAGAGTAAAATCGAGTAATCGCTAAGCGGTCCGAATAAAACGAGTCCTTTCGCTCCCCTACCGCCTTTACCTGCCCAATAACAGATTTTCTGACTCCCTGTCGAATGGCCGGCGAGATAAATATTTTTTGCTCCAGCCTTTCGGACAAAATTAATAGCACCCTGTATATCATCAACACAGTCGGTAAATTTCTCATGGCCTGCTCCGGCCATCGTCCATTTTTGTTTCTTTCCGACAATCTTTTTAACTTCGCTAATCTGTTCAAACCCACGATTATTAAAAGTGATGACGGCCATTTGTGAATTTACGAGGGCCTTGACCACGTGCGACATGCTGAAAGCCGATGCCGTGAGACCGTGTATAAATATGATAGTCTGCTTTGGCTTTTTGGGTCCAAACCACAGTCCATTCAGTATGAATTTCTTCGGTGTAACGATCTCAATGACATTACACGGGCGCATTGGGTTTGATTTAGACCTCTTTTGCATCTTGATATACTACCCGCATGCCTCCCATGAGACAAACCCCCCGCAACGCTTCCAAAAGAAATGACTCGGGAGTTGAAAATTCTTCTGATTTCAAAGATCGACTTGCTGCAATTATCGACAAACCTATTACTCCAGAAAATATCAATACGTATCTTGACGAAGCATTTAGTAAAATGGTCAATCTCTCGGAAGATGCTCTTACAGAGTATCAGCGTATTCATCCAGAAGAGCGCATACCCACTGTCATGCTCGATGGCAAGGCTCTGCCGCAAAAATCAGTGCTCGAGGATAAGGCATTCGCACACTTCGGTCTACAAGCTGTTCCTGAAATCTTAGACCTTATTGCTAAAAAACAAGGGGAAATGGAGGAGGTGAAGCGATGGATGGGCGAGAACATGCGTGAGATTCGAAATGTTATTGTCCCACCGCAAACACAAAGCCTTCCAGTTGGTTCGGGCTCTGGGATGTACGAGAAACCCGCAACCATTAATCACCTTCAGGCGCTCCTGTATGTTCTCAAAAGCGTCGGCATTGATCTCAACGACCTAACACTCACAGAAGGTACTGTAACTCCTTCGATGATGCGCAAAATGAGTTACGTTGGTGTGGAAATACAAAAGCTCAATAGGTTGGTTCTCGTGTGTGATGAGGCACAGAACGCGACTTACGTCTTAGATCTAAAGAAATCTTTGGAAAAATTCTCCCTTCAAACGCTGTTTGAGATGAGAAAAGAGCAGATCAATGATGCGTTGGAGCACGTGAGGGGCTTGGGCGTGAGACTTATTCACACATCGCGGTGGACGGAGCGCATTCGAGAACTGTTGATTGAAGAATTAACTGCGGATAATGAGAGAGACTCGGTAAACGGCATCCCCACGGTATCCACAAACGAACTTGATCCATGGCGGGGCTTCTATCAGTCCGGTGGCAATCACTTCGGCTCAATCAGGGTCATTGCGAAGAGATTAGATATATCATATGAGAAGATCGAAAATCTTCTGCAAGTGCAGACTCTTCAGCATATTAAGGTACGATCGGGATCCCGGGTGTGGGATGCCTATTCTTTTGAGGAAATACAAACTCATCTTGCTCATTATCTATCGCTTCCCCAAGCCGCCCCTGAGGGCGACTGGAGAGGCTTTCTCGAAGTAAGAAACGATCAGACGAACAAGATAGAACACTGGGGATCTGTAAAATCTATTACGTCACGCTTGGGGATCCCTCCTCAAACTATCAGAGATGCAATCATTGAGTCACGTTTATTTCCGACTGACGTACGAAGTATTACTGGACAAGAGATTAGAACATATCCTTTTGAGAGAATCGCTCTGTTATTTGCCGATACCCTCGCTCTTCCTAAAGCAATAGAGAGCGGAAAATGGAAAGGTTTCTACGAGAAAGAGGGTTTACATTATGGAACAATAGAGGCCCTTGCGACGAAATTCGATGTGCACTTCGATACAATGAAAAAAATGATAAAGAACTCAAACATCGCGCGGGTACGTATACGATTGCGTGGAAAAGAAGCGGATACGTATTGCTATGAAAACATCGCGGAAGCACAGGCAGCGTTTTTCGCTCTACCCGAAATAGCAAAAGAAGGTGAATGGAAGGGATTCCACATGCAATCGGGAAAACATTATGGGACAATTTCCGCCATCGCAAACAGACTACGAGTATCTAGAGATATCATACAGGAGCGCCTAAAAAAAGTGCGGAGATTTGGTTTGCTGGATCAAATTACTATTAAAGATAGTATAGGGCGGCGAATGGTGGCCTACGCTATAGAAGATCTCGAACCTCTCATTCATGGTGTTGAAACAACTCAGTAGTAATAGCAATATTCATGTCCCCTCTTGCCAGCTTGCGAGATACTTGGCCTGTTCGGGAGAGAGCACGTCGATCGCACTGCCCATTGATTCCAATTTCAATCGCGCGATCATCCGCTCTGTCTCCTCGGGAATATCATACACTCCTGGCGCGAG
>CAZFMA010000004.1:0-23212 GCA_964520015.1 uncultured Candidatus Saccharibacteria bacterium | reverse complement strand
AAATGCGCGTGACCGTGCTGGAAATCCACTTCCGAAACAATGCCAACTTTTTTGAATGCCTCGAGAATGCGATAGACGGTCACCTGATCGACACCGCGGTGTCCCAACGCTTTTACGATGTCGCTAATCGAAAGGGGATATCGAGCTTTCTTCAGGTAGGAGAGTACTCGCAGGCGCGGTCCCGTCGCACGGTAGCCCGCACCACGGATCGTGTCTACCAGCCTCACGTCGTTCGTCGTTTGCATGTATTCCGAGCATATAGTATATGCAAATGATTTGCAAGTAATAATCTGGGGGACAGGCAGTATACTATTTGACCATGGATAGAATACGCGCCGTAGCGTTGACGTTACTTGCAGTGAAATCTTGACGTATCCATGAAAACAGGTTAAGGTTCTTCCTCTTATGACACTTCCGCCATTTCTCACTAAGACGATCTCATATATCCGCACGAAAACCTCCGAACGCATCGTGTGGTTCCGCGCGCTCTCTCGCCGAAGAAAGATAATTCTCGGAGCTGGCGCCATTCTCGCTCTGATCATTCTTTTTATCTTCTGGAATGGTAGACAGGAAAAGGTATCAACAGAGCCGGAGCTGCGCACAATCGAACAAATCATAGTGGGCGATTATGGAACGAGTGGGGCTGCCGGGATTGCCGTACCCACGGCCCAAGGCGGAACATTCGTGGTGCGTGCGGAAGCTGGTGGACGCGTAACGCGCGTCGCATCTTCCGGAAATCGCGTAGCGCAAGGTGCTGTCGTTGCTGAACTTGAAAATTCCGCTCAGCGTGCCGCTCTTGTCCAAGCACAGGGAGCCTATGAAGCAGCGCAAGCAAATCTTTCTAAAGTCTCAGGTGGATCCCGCAGCGAACAACGCGCCATCCTCGAAGCGAACGTCACCAGTGCTTCCGCTACACTCGATGCGTCGAAGTCGACGGCGGTAAATGCGATCCTCACCGCATACGCATCGGCTGATAGTGCAATACGCGGTTCGACAGATCAAATGTTCAGCAATGCGGGAAAGGCCGGTTCCAAATTCAATCTCGTCTCTTCGGATTCTCAATTGACGAATACGATCGATAACATGCGCTCCTCCATAGAGCAGTATCTTATGCGCGAGAAATCTGCTGCGGCGACTCTTACGAGCTCCTCAGATCTCGGGGGAGAACTCACCGTCGCCCAGACAGATATCCGCAACATCAGAAGTTTTGTGGATCTGATCGTTTCGGCACTGAATAAAGGCATTCCATCTTCCGGAATTTCTCAAACTGCAATTACCACCTATCTCTCCGAATCCACGGCAGCACGCACTTCACTCACGACATCTCTCGCATCTCTTTCGGCTGCGGTACAGGGTCTGGCTTCAAGTCAATCCGCACTCGATGTCGCCAAAAAGAATCTTGAACAGGGAGTTGTCGGGGGACAGACGGAAGATGTCGCTGGGGCACAGGCGAGTTTGAAACAAGCACAGGGAGGCCTCGCGGCAGCTCAGGCTTCGTACGGTAAGACACAGGTGCGCGTACCCTTTTCCGGAACCTTAACAGCCTTGAGTGTCGCGGTCGGTGACATTATTTCCGTCGGATCGGACGTAGCACTCGTTGTTCCTGATGAAGGTGTTCCAACTGAAGCATCATTTGCTCTCCCTCTTTCTGCTGTCAAATTCACTCCTGCAGGTGCATATGTATTCATAGTTGGTGAAAACAATACTCTCCAATCCCTCGCTGTAAAAACTGGTCTTGTGACTGCAAATGCAATCATCACGACCGGTCTTTCCGCCAGCGAACTCATTGTTAAGGATGTGCGCGGTCGGAAAGCAGGAGAGCGCGTTGCATTGTAATAATCGCGGGCTTCTATGTACTCCCTTTGGAACTTCTTCTTGGAACGACGGGCTTTCACCATTCTCATCATGGTGGCACTCCTGGTATCCGGTGGATGGGCTCTTATTGCCATGCCGAAGGAATCGTTTCCAGAGGTTGAGGTGCCTATTGGCGTTGTGAGTACGGTTCTCCCTGGAGCAACAGCAGCGGATGTCGAGCGCCTCGTGACTGACAAACTAGAGCCGTCGGTACGAAATGTGCCAGGCATCGACAAGGTTACCTCTTCGTCTAGGCAAGGAGTTTCAGTAATTACTGCGCAATTTCTTGCAAGCGCCAACATCGAAACGGCGATACAGGATCTGCGGAATGCAATTGAGGGTGCAAAGCGTGATCTCCCTTCTGATGCGGAAGCTCCAACCGTTACAAAAGTAGATTTCCAAAATGAACCGGTCCTCATGATCGGTATCGGGAGCGATCTTACGCCGGAGACTCTCACAAAACTCGGAGAGGATCTGAAAGATGACCTGGCATCTCTTCCGGGCGTATCTAATGTGAGTGTTTCCGGTGTCCGTGCCCGCGAAGTCTCCGTTATCGTCCGCAAAGATGCACTCGCAACTCATGGCCTCTCCGTTGGTCAGATCATCGCCGCCTTAAGCGGGGCGAATGCGTCCGCGCCATCCGGCACCATCACGATAGATGGCATTGAATACCCCGTGCAATTTAAAGGAGACATCACGGAAGTAGAAGCAATAGCCAATACGCCCATAAAGACGCGGACAGGCCAAATTCGTGTACGTGATATAGCAGATGTCATCGATGGATTCGAAAAGACTTCCACCATTTCTCGGCTTGCGCTCCAAGGGAAAGACGCGACGTTTGCAATGACAATCAATGTATACAAATCCTCTGGAGGAAATATTCTCTCTGTGACCGAAGTCGTCAAGGAGAGGCTTATTGAACTCGAAGATTCGCTTCTGCGTGGTTCGGACGCGATCGTGGTCTTTGATGCAGGCGAAGAAGTGCGGACAAGTATTTCCGAGCTCACAGAAGCCGGGCTCACGACCGTTCTTCTTGTGATGCTCGTGCTTTTTATCACTATCGGCCTGCGTGAGGCGATCGTTTCAGCCCTTTCCATTCCTTTTTCATTCACGATCGCGTTCTTAGGTATGTGGGCGACAGGCAACTCCATTAACTTCATCTCACTATTCGCACTCATCATTGCAATCGGTATTCTCGTTGACTCCGGCATTGTTATCGTGGAGGCCATCCATACAAATCGGGAAAATGGTTTGGACAAAATGGACGCTGCCCGAAAAGCAATTCGTCAGTACAGCTGGCCGCTCATTGCGGGCACCACGACGACAGTCGCCGTTTTCGTCCCCCTATTTTTCCTCTCGGGTATTATCGGAGAGTTTATACAGGGCATCCCGTTCACTATTATTGTGGTATTGCTTGCCTCAATTGTCGTGAGCCTCGGATTTGTGCCGCTTATCGCTCTGTGGCTCTTGAAACACGAAGAGAGCCCGTTTGCCATATACCGTGAGAAGCTATGGGTGACGATCACCAAATGGCATCGCGAAAAAATGATGTGGCTCTTTGAGCGCCGCCGTGCACAGATATGGTTTTACATATTCCTCGGCGCATCATTTGCGATCGCGGTTGCTCTTCCCATTACCGGACTTCTCAAGGTGTCGATGTTCCCACCTGCAGATCAAGATTTCATCTATGTTGAGGTAGAGCTCCCGCAGGCCTCAACGCTTCAACAGACGGATAGGGTGACGCGTGAAGTAGAGAAGGTACTTGCCAAGGATCCCTTCGTCTCCTCGTACCTGACGACGATCGGGGCACCCTCCGCATTTAATCAAAACGGAGGCGGTTCCTCCGGCAAACTTGCGAACATCACAGTCAACCTCGACCCTGATCGGAGTAGCAAAGACACATCTATCAAGATCGCAGAAGCTCTGCGCGGCGAACTAACTTCTATCCAGGGTGGCACAATCACCGTGACCGAAGCGAGTGGCGGCCCTCCTTCGGGGGCACCGGTCGTCGCGAAGATCTGGAGTGATGATACGGGCACCCTTGCATCGCTCACAGAAGACCTCGAGCGCCTTTTCGAGAATACGGAAGGGACCCGCACTATCAGTTCGTCTTTGAGTAACGATGGAACGGAACTTCAGATCGCGATCGATCGCGCAAAGGCCCAGGAGTATGGACTCTCTGCTGCAGATGTCGCTCTCACACTCCGTACCGCGATCGCGGGAATAGAAGCGACAAAGATACGTGTCGAGGGTAACGACCTTGTGGTTCGCGTCACTTTTGATCTCAATCCTGAATACGTACAACCGGAAGATACGACGATCGCGAATGCCGATGCAATAGCTCGTATACCGATCGCAACATCGCGAGGCACAGCGCTCCTCGGATCTTTGGTCACGATCACTGCGAACCGCACGAGTGCCGCCATAGCGCATGAGAGTGGCATGCGCATCGGGTCAGTCAGCGCATACGTGGAAGAAGGAAGGAACGCAGTGGAAATTACCAACAGTATCCGTACGGAAGTTGAAAAGCTCGAACTCCCGGAAGGCACGCGCATCACCTTCGGCGGAGAAGATGAAGAGATCCAGCGGACGTTCACAGAAATGCTCGTCGCGCTCATTGCCGGCATGGTATTCATGTTCGCGATCCTCGTACTTGAATTCAATGCGTTCCGCACAACACTTCGCTTACTCCTTGCGATCCCACTCTCTCTTACAGGTGTTTTGCTCGGACTTTTCATCATGGGGCAGCCGCTCTCCTTCACTGCATTCTTAGGGATCATTGCCTTAGGCGGAGTTATTATCAACCACGGAATTCTTCTCCTCGACGTCCTTTATAAACTGCGTAGGGAACATGCAGAGAACGATCCAAAGCGGTTAGTCCTTGACGCCGCAGCCGTGCGTATCCGCCCTATCATTCTCACAACAATAACGACCGTGGTCGGCATGATACCGCTCACGTTCGTCTCTGCCATGTGGGCACCGCTTGCTTTCACCATCGCGTTCGGACTTCTCTACGGCACACTGCTTACGCTCGTGCTTATTCCACTTCTATCCTATCGCCGTCTCTCAAAAGAGTTTGCGGGGCAAACAGGGGAATGATCGTTGTTGATTCGCACCTCCTACCATTATCTCTCCTACGACAACCGCTCTACGCTTCTCCACAGCGGCGCCCTTGATGTACGGTTGGAGCACGATACACTTTCGCGATGTCAGCTCACAGAGAAGAAAAGCCAAGCGGCGTGAGTGGTGTGTTTGAAAGAATTTTAGAATCGAAATCGAGCGCAAATATCCTGATTATCGTACTTATTATTCTTGCAGCTCTCCCGCTTTCGGGAATTGCGATTGCAGCCATACAGGGAGCCGCGCCGCAGGAGATTATAAATCATTAGTCGCGCTTTTCCTCATTTCGAATCCCACACTTAACACATATGCTACATAGAGGGATGGAAAAATACTGATATTCAATTTTTTGAATTTTGGGTTATAATATTTTAGGAACAGCAGGCCAGCATAATTAATCAGCGTAACTAACTAACCGGAGAGTACTATGCAATACAGCGCTACACAGGTGCGTGAACAAGTTGAGGAGACCATGAACGCCTTCGCGGCGCTGGACCTCGAGGGTTTTATGACCGGACTTGCCGATAAAGTCAGCGCCTTCGAAATGGATCTCGAAAATAAGTCACTGCGACTTGAATCGCGGGAGGATATCGTTTCTTGGGCCGAAAAAACATTTGCGGCGCTCAAGAAGATGGACGCGCATCTTAGGCTCGATCTCCACTCACATACCTGCTTTGTAGCCTCCGAATTTGCCTACTGCACAGTGGAGTTCGATCTGGTGGCGAAGATGGGCGACGGCAGCATGATGACACAGCCGACGCGAAATACCGTTGTGCTACTCAAGAACGGCACTAACTGGAAGTGGGTTCACTGGCACTCCTCGCCGGGAGCGCCCTCAGCTTAAGGTGGCGGACTTATAGAGGTGGTGGGCGGCTTCTTTTTTACTCGATCGCCCTATTTCGAAGAAAATTTGTTATGATGAGCGGATGAGCGAGCAGGATATACGCGAAGAGCGGCTGAAAAAGCTTCAAAAACTTATAGCTGCAGGGATGG
Organism: uncultured Candidatus Saccharibacteria bacterium; assembly: GCA_964520015.1. Taxonomy (GTDB): domain Bacteria; phylum Patescibacteriota; class Minisyncoccia; order Phycocordibacterales; family UBA2100; genus UBA10103. The sequence goes on along the minus strand of CAZFMA010000004.1, from coordinate 17,245 downwards.
AGGCGTATCCTGCACGCACGAGTCGGGATACTTCGATAGCAGATTTTCTTTCTGATTTTGATGCCCGCGAACAATCGGAAAAGAGCCAGACAATCGCTGGTCGCATCATGTCGATCCGCGGCCAGGGCGGCATTATATTTGCCGATATTTTTGATGGTTCGACTCCCCTCGATTCTGATCAGGACAGGTCGCTCACCACAGGCGGCACCGGACGGACGCAGGCGGTCTTTCAAAAGGCGGACATGGAAGAAGCTTTGTTTGCATTGTTCGAAGAGGCGGCAGACAAAGGAGATTTCATAGAAGTCAGCGGAGTTGCATTCAAGACCAAAAGAGGAGAGCGATCTCTCAAAGCATCGGGTTGGAAAATGCTCTCCAAAGCATTGCTCCAAGTCCCCGATGAATGGTTCGGACTCAAAGATGAAGAGCTGGTATTGCGACAGCGCTATCTTGATATTCTTTTGAATGAGGAAGTGCGAAAGATGTTTGTCCGTCGCGCCAAATTCTGGCAATCAGCTCGCGAATTTTATCTCTCCCACGGTTTTCTTGAAGTCGAGACTCCCGTTTTAGAGACGACGCCAGGAGGAGCAGACGCGCGGCCATTTAAGACGCATCACAACGCGCTTGATATTGATGTGTATTTGCGCATCGCGCTTGAATTGTGGCATAAGCGACTTCTGGTCGCTGGATTTCCAAAAGTCTTCGAGATAGGCCGGGTCTTTCGCAACGAAGGCCAGTCACGCGAACACCTGCAGGACTACACGATGCTCGAGTCTTATGAAGCGTTTAGCGACATGCACAAGGGCATGGAATTTCTCAAAGAGCTCTACAGGCACATTGCCAAAGAGGTGTACGGGAAATACACATTTGAGATCAACGGTCACACAGTCGACCTGGCAGATGAGTGGCCCACGATAGATTTCTGCGCTGTTATCAAAGAAAAATTTGATATCGATCCACTCTCCTGTAGTGAAGAAGAGGCGATACAGGCCGTTCGCGACGCGGAAATACAAGTTGGAGAATCCCTCAACAAGTCCCGCGCCGTCGATCATCTTTGGAAATCGATCCGTAAAACAATTACAGGGCCTGCTTTTCTCACCGGCGTTCCTGTATATCTCGAACCTCTCGCCAAGCGTTCTGCGCAAAACCCAAATATTGTAGAGCGCATTCAGGTCATTCTTGCGGGGAGCGAGATGGGCAAAGGATTTAGCGAACTCAACGATCCACAGGATCAGCGTGCGCGGTTTGAAGAGCAGCAAAAACTGCGTGACGCTGGCGACGATGAAGCACAGCGGCTCGATGAGGAGTACATCCGTGCGATGGAATTCGGCATGCCGTCGGCATTTGGTTTCGGTGTCTCCGAGCGACTCTTTTCATTTCTCGAAAACCGTCCGGCCCATGAAGCGCAGCTATTTCCACTTCTTCGACCCAAGGAGATATGAAAACTGTTCACGGTGAGCGAAGTCGAACCGCAGTATTCGGAGGCGGATCCCCGATGCAAACGCTTCGCGTTGCAACGGGGCAGGGCTTTTGGCGCATAGTATGAGGACAGCCGTGTTTGGTGGTGGTTGTTTCTGGTGTACCGAAGCAATTTTCCAGATGCTGAAGGGGGTTTCAAAAGTGGAGTCGGGCTATGCAGGTGGTTCGACAGGCTCACCACAAGCGGCGCCCACGTACGAACAAGTCAGTAGTGGAACAACAGGGCATGCGGAGGTCATACGGGTTACCTACGATCCGGCTGTTATTTCATACGAAGATCTCCTCACCGTCTTTTTCGGCTCGCACGATCCGACAACGCCGAATCGACAGGGATATGACGTGGGCGAAGAGTATCGGTCAGTCATCTTGTATCAAACTGAAGAAGAGAAGCAAATCGCGGATCGAATGATTAAAGAAATAGAGGAATCCCTAAAAAATATGACAGCGCATGGCAACGATATGCCAATTGTTACGCAGGTCGTCCCATTACAGAAATTTTTCCCGGCGGAGAGCCAGCATCAAAATTACTATAAGAACAACTCTGGAAATCGTTACTGCGAATTAATAATCGAGCCGAAGATAGAAAAGGTCCGCAAGCGGTTTGCGGAACTCGTAAAGCAATAGGGAATAAGACCTCTCAGGCCACGTCGTTTGACAAATCAACGATGAAATGGTATGTTCCTTGCTAGCTTGCACCTTGGCTCGACATGAGCCAACCGTTTCCGCCGGTTTCTGCGGACTGCCCAAGGGAGGGCAAAATGAAGCTGAACGATAAAGTGCTGGAGGGCAGGTATGCCCTCCTCCCAACCAATCCCGACCATCGAACGCGGATGCAGCGCTCGATGGCGGACGCACTCCCCGCGAAGTGGAAGGCGGCCAGCTACGACGGCTTCGGCGTAGCTGACGATGCCAGGGTTGATCCCTGTCACCTGCCGCGCCGCGGCCTTCTCGCGCGGCTGGGGTTCAGGTCGCCGGAGGAGCGGCCTGTGGTGCTGCTTGACAGCGCCTTGGCCCGCGATCTCGTCTTGAGGTCCATCCGCGGCGGATGGGCCTATGATGTGGACTAGTAGTCCAGCCGAATGAGGCTAGGGAGAGGCCTATAAAATAATCTCCCAACCAACCTGAGGGCCGGTATCGCACCGGCTCTCTTTCTTTTGTGTAGTTCGACAATCTATCGTGCGTGTTCGAGCTTTTTGATGCGGCCCTCGTGATTGATAAGTGTGACAGCATCTTTGTCGATTGCTTTGCCGTGTGCCTGAAGTTCTTCTTTGATGTCCGAAATATCACTTTTTACCACCTTCATGTCAGTTGAGAGATCATCGACTTTGCCGTTCAGAGTCTCAAAGCCTTCTACCATCAGAGTTGCAACTTTATTGAGCGTCGTACCGAGCTTATCAACTTTTGAAGAAAGCTTTTCTAAAGTTATATCAACCTTCTTTTTCATGGCCATAAGTGTACCATACGTGCATGGAGCGCAAGGAATTTGAAAAGTTGGTGGGAGAAGGTTTTGAGCGATTGCCCGAATGGGTGCGTGCGAAGATAAAGAATGTTGCGATTCTCGTCGAAGACGAACCGTCTGAAGAAGATAGGAAGATGGAAGGATTGTCCGAAGATGAGACACTGCTCGGGCTCTACAAAGGCATCCCGCTTTCAGAGCGTGGAGAATTATATGGCGTCGGCATGACCATGCCCGACACGATTACCTTGTATCAAATACCGATTCAACAAGAGGCAGATGATTTTGCAATGAGGTGTCACCTCAATGCAGTGGAGGCGATTAAGCAGGTGGTGGCAGAAACCATCTGGCATGAGTTTGCGCATCATTTCGGGATGGATGAGGGGGAGGTGAGGGAGCGCGAGGAAGGGCGTTCGTAGGACTTTTTGCATGGTATAAAGGTGGGTATGGCAAAACTTTCGGAGATTCTGAAGGACAGAGGGCTGGTGCATCAATTCTCATCCGAAAAACTCGAAGAAATTACGGACGGTAAGAAGCGAACTGTCTACATCGGCGTCGATCCGACTGCCGATTCTATCCACGTGGGCAATCTCGCAGCGTACATGCTGCTGCGGCGCTTCGCCGATGATGGGCACAAAGTAATTCTGCTCGTAGGCGGCGGCACGGGCATGATCGGTGACCCGAAGCCGGATGTAGAGCGGCCGCTTCTCGATAATCAGACGATCGCGGCTCGTGTAGAAAAATTGAAGGCACAAGTCCAGAAGCTTTTCGACGGAAAGGAAGTGGAAGTGGTCAACAATGCCGATTGGTTGGAGAAACTCGGACTCATTGAATTTTTGCGTGATACCGGGAAGCATTTTACCGTCAATAATTTGGTAAAAAAGGATGCGATCAGTGCACGCATGAAAAGCGCGCGGGGGATCTCCTTTACCGAATTTTCGTATCCTCTTCTACAGGCCTATGATTTTTGGCACCTCTTTACGGAGTATGGGTGCGACGTGCAGATAGGCGGCTCTGACCAGTGGGGCAATATCGTCGCTGGTGTCGACCTTATTCGACGCAAGGAAAATAAGCCCGCGTACGCACTCACCATACCCATTATTACGGACAAAGCGACGGGGAAAAAGTTCGGCAAAAGCGAAGGGAATGCAGTCTGGCTCGATCCGCAGATGACCTCCCCCTATGCTTTCTATCAATTTTGGTTTAATACGAGCGATGAGAGCGTCGTAGATTATCTCAAGATTTTTACACTGCTTGAGGATATGGAAATCGTTGCCGCGATGGAGTTGCACCGCCGAGATGCAAAAGAGCGTCATGCGCAAAAGATTCTCGCTCGCGAGCTCACGGCACTTGTGCATGGAGTGGATGAGGCAGAGAAGGCTGAACTTGTAACGGGAGTTTTGTTTGGTGAAGAAAGTATCGGAGGATTGGACGAAACAGGCATCGCAACACTTCGTGCGGCCGCGCCCCTCTATGAGGTCGAAGCGGATTCTCCTCTTATTAATGCGCTCATTGGCGCGAAGCTCGCGAGCTCAAAGACCGAGGCTCGAAGATTCTTCAAAGACAAAGCCGTCTTTTTGAATGACAAAGTTGTGAAGGATTCGGAGAAAAAATTTGCTTCGGGTGACTTTCACAACGGCATTGCTCTCATTCGTCGGGGCAAGAAGAATGTGAGCGTTGTAGCCCTCAAACAATAGCTCAATCAGTACCACTTTTTAATCAATCCTGATAGAGTACATCGGTGAGCAAATTTAAGATCAAGTCCACACACAAGCCCGCAGGGGACCAGCCGACGGCTATCAAGGCCCTTGTTGAGGGCCTGAAAGAGGGTACGCGCGATCAGACGCTGCTTGGCGTCACGGGCTCGGGCAAGACCTTCACGATAGCGAATGTGATAGAGAAGTGGCAAAAGCCCACACTTGTGATCGCACACAACAAAACGCTCGCCGCACAGCTTGCTGCCGAATATCGCGAGTTTTTCCCCGATGCCGCGGTACATTACTTCGTTTCGTACTACGATTATTACCAGCCGGAAGCATATGTCGCGGTGAGTGACACGTACATCGAGAAGGAGGCGATGATCAACGAAGACATCGAGCGATTGCGACACGCGACCACGCAGGCGCTGCTGACGCGGAGCGATGTCATTGTCGTCGCGTCGGTCTCATGTATCTACGGTCTTGGCAGTCCTATCGAATATAACAAAGCAATTTTGCGGATGGAGAAAGGTCAGGAGATGACGCGCGCGGCGCTCACGCGAAAACTAGTCTCGATGTATTTCGACCGCACGACGGCAGATCTTTCTCCCGGCACATTCCGCGCGCTGGGTTCGAAAGTCGAGGTCATGCCGGCTAATGAACGGGTCATCTATCGTGTTGACCTCACCGGCGGAAAGATCGCTTCCATCGAAGAGATAGATCCGATCACACGCGTCATCAATAAGACGGTGGATAGCGCATTTCTTTTCCCGCACAAGCACTATGTGACACCGGAGGATGTAAAGGAAGCAGCGCTTGCCGATATTGAGTTTGAATTGAAAGAGCAGCTCAAGAAATTCAATGCCGCGGGCAAGATCCTTGAAGCCGAGCGCCTGAAGCGTCGCACGCGGCAGGATATCTCCATGATCCGTGAATTTGGGTTCTGCAACGGTATCGAAAACTATTCCCGCCACTTTGATCGCAGAGAGCCGGGCGAGCCGCCATACTCATTGCTCGCGTATTTTCCAAAAAACCCCGCTGGTAGTGCAAACTTCCTGACGGTCATTGATGAATCGCACGTCACCGTTCCCCAGATCGGAGCCATGTATGCAGGAGATCGCGCGCGTAAAGATACGCTTGTCGAGCACGGATTCCGGCTTCCGAGCGCTGTCGATAACCGCCCGCTTACCTTCGACGAGTTTCGCGAGCGCGTCGGTCAGACTATCTACACGTCCGCAACACCCGGCAAATTTGAGCTTGAGCACAGCGGCGCGCCGGTCTCGCAAGTCATTCGTCCGACGGGGCTCGTTGATCCGCAGATAGAGGTGCGATCCATAATCGCGCGCGGCGACTACGGGGGGCAGGTAAAAGACTTCATAGCAGAAGCGGAGAAAGTGACCGCGCGCGGTGCGCGCACCATGGTGACGGTACTTACGAAGAAAATGGCGGAGGATCTCACTACCTTTCTCTTGGAAAAGAAAATCAGAGTGCGTTATATTCATAGTGACGTAAAGACCATCGATCGAATCGAAATCCTTACCGATTTTCGCAAAGGGGTGTTCGATCTTCTTGTTGGAGTGAACCTCCTGCGAGAAGGTCTCGACTTACCGGAAGTCGAGCTCGTTGCAATTCTCGATGCTGATAAAGAAGGATTTTTGCGCAGCGAGACCTCTCTCATCCAAACGATCGGTCGCGCGGCGCGCAACGTCGCGGGCCGCGTCATCCTCTATGCCGATAACATGACGGGCTCGCTCGATCGCGCTATAGGGGAGACGAACCGCCGCCGCGCTGTTCAGGAGGCCTACAACAAAGAGCATGGGATCACGCCGCAGACTATTGAGCGGCGTATTCACGACATCGTGGGCGATATCCAGCGAGCCCGCACGAAAGCAGTGGGAGACCTCGTGGAGCTCGACAAAGCGGCCTACAAGGGTGATATCAAAAAGCTCATTAAAGACAAGCGAAATCAAATGCATGAAGCGGCCGACCAACTCGACTTCGAAACCGCAGCGCTCATTCGTGATGAGATCCGAAAGCTCGAAGAAAAAGGCAAGAAGTAAGAAACCTGCTAGAGTAGTAAGGTATGGAGAAACCAAAACCTCGTTCCATAAACTATTCTTTAAAGAATTTGGAGGTGGCCAAAAGGTCAATTGGCAATACAGGTAATTATTGTGGAAGGTCTCTCGCACAATACAAAGACCATCTTGGCATACGGTCGATCAAGAGTTTTGAAAATAAAAAGGTCTTAGATTTAGGCGCCGGAGATGGATTGAAATTCGCTCGGGAATTAGAGCAAGAAGGAATTCATGCTGATGTGATTTCATTTTCGCCGGCGCTTGCTAAGAAAGACGTAAGGCGTAATGCGATCAAGCTTCGACCAGAGGACAAAGCCGGATATCGAATGGTCGCGGGAATGGGAGAAGAACTACCCTTCGCAGATGGTACGTTTGATCGAGTCGTTTCTCACAGTGTCACGAATTATATTACTACTCGAGAACGTTATTCGCTTTTTTTGCAGGAGATCGCGAGAGTATTGGCTCCAGGTGGTGTCGCATATATCGTTCCCGCGATGCCGCATATGGAAGAAGACTCGCGCAAACCGATAACTGACCTTTTCCTTCAAGGTCTATTAGACGACTTAGCGAGACTTGGAATTAAACGATTGAAGCCCTTTGCTCCGATTAACTTGCTTGTTTTAAAAAAGAGATGAATAACCTTCACATGTTGCAATTACAGGAAAACGTACCGCTTGCCCCGCTTACGACCTTTGAGATTGGAGGTACCGCGCGGTATTTTGTGGACGTAAAGACTGAAGAAGAGATGCATGAAGCCTTGTTATGGGCGCAGGAAAAGAACGTCAAATTTGTTGTATTAGCCGGCGGAAGCAACGTTTTGGTGCCGGATGAAGGAATGGAAGGCCTCATCATTCATATAGTTAGCAAGAAGTTTTCATTTGCAGGCAACGAGCTCGAGGCGGACGCAGGATGCAATTTGCTCTCGCTCATTCGTGAGGCGGGGAAGCGGGAGCTTGGTGGATGGGAAAAGCTGGCGGGAATTCCGGGCTCTATCGGGGGCGCGGTGCGGGGGACTGCCGGAGCGTTCGGGCCGGAGATCAAAGATTTCGTGCACAAAGTGCGCGCGATCAATATGAGTACCGGAAAGACGCAGGAATTTGTGAATGCAGAGTGCGGATTCAGGTATCGCCACAGTTTTTTCAAACAACATTCAAAATGGCTCATCACGCGCGTCTACCTGCATTTGCAAAAAGTAGTTCCCGTCGAAAGCGCGAAACTTGCCGAAGAAACCATCGCTGAACGAGAGAAGCGGCACCTGCAGAATGTTCGCGCTGCAGGCTCGTATTTTATGAACCCCACAGCACCGGAAAACATAGTCGCGATGTTTGAAAAAGAAAAGAATGTGAAATCCCGCGAAAGGCGTGTGCCTGCTGGATGGCTTATCGAAAAAGCGGGAATGAAAGGTGTGATGGTGGGTGGTGCCATCGCAAGCCTCCAGCATCCCAACTACATTGTGAATGAAGGCGGTGCTACCGCCAAAGACGTCCACGAGCTCGCTCAAAAAGTAAAAATCGCCGTCATGTCCCAATTCGGTGTCGATCTTCACGAAGAAGCCGCGATTTTATAAAAGAAGATGCCGCGAAAATCCGTCGCGGCTCGGGCCAAGGATGAGCCCCCTTGTCATGGGCGTGCGTCAGGCCGTTTCGGCAACAACCGGTGCGGGGCTCTGCAGGACCCAGAATTCGCCCGGATGCGGGTGGTCCCGGATGGCCACGTAGCCGCGGTTCCGCAAAGATGCAATGCCTACCACGTTTGCCGCGCTCCGAATCAAATACTCGGGCGACCTGTTGAATGGCTGCGTCATGACCGTGAACGGTTGCCCGTCGCCGTCCAGGAGCACGGTTTGGACCGTGTCGTAGAACGAAAAACGGCGAGCTCCTTTTGGGAACTCAGCGAGCTCTTCTATTAACCGTGTCTTGACCCGCTGCGGTGTCATGGGAGCTGCATCGGATTTGGCATCCGGTCCGAACTCAACCCAGTGTCGAACAAAACCCTCAACGATCTTCATTCTCATCCTCCTTAGGTTAGCTCCGCAAGTGTACTGGGGAGCGTTGGCAAACAATACAATAACTACAACTAAGCACAAATGTTTAATCGCCAAGTATATAGCTAAGAGGTGAATATGTTATACTCGTCAGTACCAACCCCTAGCGCAAAGCGGGGGTCGGACTTGTTGTGTATGAACGTGGACCCCGCACCAAACTTTGGCTTTGTCGAGAGAAACGTTAACAATGGGCCTATTGCAAATAGTATTGCCTGTATCAACTCACTTTCCCCTTCGCGTCTCGACGCTGGGAAGCCAAAGTTGGTTCATGGGCGAGTAACGAAATAACGTATGGATGATGAAATAATAATTCGTGGTGCAAGGACGCATAATTTGAAAAATATATCGGTTCGTATACCGCGCAATAAAATAGTGGTCTTTACCGGGCTTTCGGGCTCAGGGAAGTCCTCTTTGGCTTTCGATACTATCTTTGCCGAAGGGCAGCGCAAGTACGTGGAATCGCTCTCGGCATATGCGCGACAATTTTTGCGCCAGATGCAAAAGCCCGATGTCGATGAGATCACGGGCCTCTCGCCAGCTATTTCAATAGATCAAAAGTCTCGCTCCAACAACCCACGCTCCACAGTCGCGACAATCACGGAGATCTACGACTATTTGCGTGTCTTGTATGCGCGCGTAGGGAAGCCGCACTGTCCTACCTGCGGTCGCGAAGTGCGCAAGCAATCGAACGAGGAAATCCTTGAGTCCGTTTTGGATATTGTTGAAACAGCACGAAAATCAAATGTTCGACTTACGAAGTCGAACATGTTGACCAAGGGCGTTTCATCGGCTAAGGTCCGAATTTCCGCCCCTGTGGTTGTCGGTCGCAAGGGGGAATACTACCAGCTTCTTTACGACATGCTCAACAAAGGCTTTGAGAAAGCGATTGTCGATGGGGAAGAGAAGTCGCTGCGCGAGCGCGTGGATCTCAAAAAGCATTTCAAGCACGATATCGATATCGTCGTTGACGAGATTTTCGTTACGGAATTTACCGATGACGCCAAAGCCGCGCGCGAGCGCGCGAGTGAGGCAATTGAGCGCGCGCTCACCGAATCCGAAGGACTCGTCAGAATTACCGACGCCAATGGCGAGAGTCGTATCGTATCGGCGAAATTCATGTGCCCTTACGATGGTTTCTCGTTCCCTGAGATTGAGCCGCGCCTTTTCTCCTTCAACTCGCCCTACGGTGCTTGCCCTGAGTGTAAAGGGCTTGGCTCCAAGTATTTCTTCGGTGATGAGCCGTGCGATGTGTGTAATGGCGCACGATTACGCCCCGAAGCGTTGAATGTCTTTTTGGGCCACGTAAAAGAGCCAGAGAATCATGAGGGCGCCGCAGTAGGAACCAATATCGTCAACCTTTCTTCGCTCTCTATTGAAGATGCAATGGATTTCTTCAATAAGCTAAAGCTTACGAAGAAGGAGCAGGACATTTCCCGCGTTGTGATAAAGGAGATCACGAACCGTTTACAATTTATGTTGAATGTCGGTATCGAATACCTCACGCTCGATCGCAAGGCAAATACGCTCTCAGGCGGAGAAGCGCAGCGCATCCGGCTTGCTTCGCAGCTGGGCAGCGGCCTTGTAGGCGCTTTGTATGTCTTGGACGAACCGACGATCGGCCTACATCAGCGCGACAACGACAAACTTATCCAGACCCTCAAGCACCTGCGTGATCTCGGCAACACGGTGCTTGTAGTTGAGCACGACGAAGACACGATATTCGCATCGGATTACATTGTGGACATGGGCCCTGGTGCTGGCGTGCATGGGGGAGAGATCGTGATTGATGGTTGGCTTGAAAATTTATTAACGGCCAAAACTAATAAGTCCGGATCGCGTACGCTTGCGTATTTGAGAGAAGAGACGCAGATACCAGCACCCGAGAAACCTCGGACTGCCGATCGCGGTAAGATCAAAATTCGCGGAGCCAACAAATTCAACATTCAGAATCTCAACGTTGATGTACCACTCTCGAAGTTCGTCGTCGTTTCGGGTGTTTCCGGCTCCGGCAAGTCCACGTTTCTCTATGAAATTCTCCATCGGAATTTACAAGCGCGCTTCGACAAGCGATATCGCACGGCAAAGATCTACAACTGCAAGGAGTTCAGCGGCACGGAATATCTCGGCCGCGCGATATTGATCGATCAATCTCCGATCGGTCGCACCCCGAGATCGAACCCCGCGACCTACACAGGGGCGTGGACGCACATTCGCGATATGTTTGCGATGAGCGAAGAGTCACGTGCGCGTGGATGGGGGCCAGGGCGATTCTCATTCAACGTAAAAGGCGGACGCTGCGAGGCGTGTCAGGGCAACGGTCTTGTCGCGGTGGAAATGCATTTTCTTCCGACGGTCTATGTGACATGCGATGTCTGCAATGGAAAGCGATTTATGAAAGAGACGCTCGAAGTGAAATACAAAAAGAAAAGCATTCACGATGTGCTCTCGATGACAGTAGAAGAGGCACTTGCTTTTTTCGAAGACATCCCTGCGGTCGCTGATCGAATGCAAAGCTTGATGGATGTCGGGCTCGGATACCTCGAGCTCGGCCAGAGCGCGACGACGCTCTCCGGCGGGGAAGCGCAGCGTGTGAAAATCGCTTCCGAATTGTATCGTCCACACATTACGAAAAGTATTTATCTATTGGATGAACCAACTGTAGGACTTCACTACGACGATGTGGCAAAGCTTATCGACATTTTGCAGAAGCTTGTGGAGAAGGGAAATAGCGTAATAACAATCGAGCACAATCTCGATGTTCTCAAATGCGCGGACTACATTATTGATATGGGACCGGAAGGAGGCGAAGGCGGCGGCAAAATTGTCGCGCGTGGCACGCCGGAGGAAGTATCAAAAACCGACGGTTCGCACACCGGTTACTACTTGAAGCGGGTACTTAGAAAGAAACAACGTTAATACATTCAAATATGGGCGGACCGCCAGCGAACTAGTCGCCGGCGGTCCATTGTTGCTCCGTGTCGGCGCGGGCCGACGAGCTTCGTCTAGGCCTCGGGGCCGATGTCCACCGACCCAAAGCCGCTGTGGGGGTAGAAGTGGACATGCGTTGTAAACTCGACGGCCACCCCGTCGCAGGTCTCCACATCCAGTCCCCACGGAGCCTCAGCTCCCTGGTACCGCCTGAAACCGGAGATGCCGAGAACGTGCGGGGTCCGAGGCGTTTCCTCGGGGTAGAACGTCAGCTCCACGGGTTTCCCCGTTTCGGAGACAGCGAGTCGTGCTGCTGCGACCGTCAACACGTCCAGATCTGGACCGTCTTGCAGTTTAAGGGGCCCTATACTCCTTCCAAGATTTAGTTTTCAAACCGTTGCCGCGTTGCTCGGCGAGAGCGACGACGAAGGCTTCGGCGAGTTGGCGGTTGGTGATGAGTGGGATGTTCATGTCGACTGCCTTGCGGCGGATGGTGAATCCGTCGGTGGATTCGCCGCCGAAGGCATGGGTCGGGATGTTGATGATGAGGTCGAGCGCTTTATCTTCAAGCAGTTCTGATACGTTGGGACTCTTTTTGTGGCTTATCTTATAGACCTTTTCGCACTCAATTCCGTGGGATTGGAGGAAATCAGCCGTGTGTTCTGTCGCATAGAGCTTAAATTTCATATCGGCGAGCGTCTGCATCGCAGGCAGCATCTTTATCTTATTTTCCTGTTGTCCCAGCGAGACCAAGATATTCTTTTTCGGGAGTCGGAAACCGGCGGCCATCATGGATTTGAGCAGCGCTTCGGAGTACGAATCGCCAAAGCATGCCACCTCTCCCGTGGATGCCATTTCCACGTGTGAGCGCGGGTCGGCGCCTTTGATGCGACTGTATGAAAATTGCGGGGATTTGACCGCCACGCAATCGAGTTCGACCGTGCGATAATCGCCAGCAATGCTTTTGCCAAGAAGCGCGCGCGTCGCGAGGTCGATAAAGTTGTAGCCGGTGACTTTGGAGACGAAGGGGAAGCTTCGCGACGCGCGCGCGTTGCATTCGATAACAAGGAGATGATTGTCTTTTGCAATGAACTGAATGTTGAAAGGCCCTGTGATCTCGAGTTTCTTCACAATTTTCTGGGTGATTTGCTTTGCCCGTCTGATCGTCTCGAGATACGTGCGCTGGGGGGGCAAGACAACCGTCGCGTCTCCCGAGTGCGTGCCGGCATTTTCCACATGCTCGGTGATAGCGTAGATCGCGAGCTTTCCTTTTGCTGCAACGCCGTCAATCTCTATCTCGCGCGCATTCTCGATGTATTTGGATATCACAACGGGATAGTCCGAAGATATGGCAACGGCTTTTGCGAGGAATGCCGAGAGGGATTTTGCATCATACGCGACACTCATTGCAGAGCCGGAGAGGACGTAGGAAGGTCGTACCAAAACCGGATACCCGATTTTCTCTGCGGTCTTAAGGGCAGCAGCCATGGTCGTGAGCTCTGCCCACGCAGGTTGATCCACGCCGAGCTCGTCCAAGAGATTCGAAAAAACGTGGCGGTTTTCGGCCTTGTCGATATTCGTGGGGCTCGTCCCGAGCACTTTTACGCGGTTACGCTGAAGGGGAAGGGCGAGGTTATTCGGTATCTGACCTCCGGTCGAGATGACGACGCCTTTTGGTTTCTCAAAGTCCACGATGTCGAGAATTCGCTCGAGCGAAAGCTCTTCAAAATAGAGACGATCCGACATATCGTAGTCAGTCGAGACAGTTTCCGGATTTGAGTTGATCATAATGGTCTGGTGACCATTCGCTTTCAGCGTTTTCAGTGCCTGTACGCATGACCAATCGAATTCCACCGATGTGCCGATAGCATATGGGCCGCTTCCCAAGACCGCGATCTGATTTTTGCCCTGCTTGATATCGTGCTCAGTGCCGTGGTAGGTGAGGTAGAGGTAATTTGTCTGAGCAGGGAACTCGCCCGCCAAGGTATCAATCTGTTTGATTACCGGCAAGACCTTGAACTTTTTGCGCAAAGCGCGGACCTTTTGTTCGTTTGATTTCCTGATAACAGCTATTTGAGCATCGGAAAACCCGAGCCGCTTAGCTTCTAGCAACTTCTCCCTGGCAAGGCCGGGCCTTGCCATTTTTCGCTCAAAGTCAGTGATGTTTTTCATTTTGTGCAAAAACCACAGATCGATCTTTGAAAGTCCATGGATTCTCTCAACACTTGCCCCAGCTCTAAGAGCCCCCAGAATTGCATACAAGCGATGTGTTGTTGGATGTTTAATTTCGTCCACATAGGCGCCGACCTGCCCCGTTAGATATTTTTTATCTAATGGGGTGTTGAGCATGCGTAGCGCCTTTTGCAGCACTTCTTCAAAACTTCTGCCGATTGCCATCACTTCTCCCACACTTTTCATTTCTGTCCCGATGCGCGTTGCCGCTCCTTCAAATTTGGCGAGATCCCAGCGGGGAAGCTTGAGTACCAAATAATCGAGCGCGGGTTCGAAACACGCGGTTGTGCCCGTCACGGAATTCTTTAGTTCAGGAAGTGTGTAACCGAGAGCCAATTTCGCAGCGACAAAGGCGAGCGGATAGCCGGTCGCCTTAGAAGCAAGAGCGGAAGAGCGTGAAAGACGAGCATTTACTTCGATCACGCGATAGTCGCCCGTCTTAGGATGGAGCGCATATTGAATATTGCATTCGCCGACAATTCCGAGGTGACGGATGGTACGTATCGCAACCTCGCGGAGCCGATGGTACTCCTCATTAGAGAGTGTCTGCGAGGGAGCAACAACGGCGCTCTCGCCGGTGTGCACGCCCATCGGATCAATATTCTCCATGTTACAGACAGTGATGCAGTTGTCCGCTTTGTCACGCACGACTTCGTACTCCACCTCCTTCCAGCCTGTCAGATTTTCTTCGATGAGCACCTGCGGGGTCATTCGGAATACTTCAGTGAGTTTTGAAGCAAGTTCGTCTTTGGAGCGAATAATACCCGAGCCTTCCCCACCGAGCGCAAAGCCGGAGCGAATCATAAGAGGGTAGCCGATTTCCTCCGCCGCTTTCAGTGCCTCTTCGGAAGAGTGCGTAGCAGTACTTCGCGCGGTTTTTACGTTGATCTCATTAAGTCGCTTCACAAAGAGCTCACGATCTTCGGTATCGCGGATGGTGGAGACTGGTGTGCCCAGTACCCGGACCTCGTATTTTTTCAGCACCCCGTTTTTCTCAAGCGCGAGACCAAGGTTGAGCGCCGTCTGGCCACCGAAAGAGAGCAGAATCGCGTCCGGCCTCTCCTTTCGGATGATCTGCGTTGCAAAGTGTTCGGTGAGCGGAAGGAAGTACAGGGTGTCTGCCAATTTGTCGTCCGTTTGCACCGTTGCGATATTTGGATTCATTAGGATGACGTGGACCCCTTCTTCCTTGAGTGCTTTGATCGCCTGCGAGCCTGAATAATCAAATTCACCCGCTTGGCCGATCTTCAAGCCGCCGGAACCGAGCAAGAGTACTTTGGTTGGTTTTTTCACCCCGTTAGAGACAGGTCGCGGTCGAGTACGATTTGCAATGTTATTTTCTTTATCTGGCATATCTTTTTCAGTTGACGTTTGATTAGTTGCTGAGCGACCGCGGTCTCTAACGGGGTTCATACTTTTTTGAGGCTGTCGATAAATTCATCGAACATCCAAGCAGTGTCGGTCGGTCCGGGAGAGGCTTCGGGGTGAAATTGCACGGATCGCCACGGTTTGCTGACGTGCCTGATGCCCTCGTTGCTTCCATCATTCGCATTGGTAAACCACTCTTCCCATCCTGCGGGCAGGGACTTCGCGTCGACGGCGTATCCATGGTTTTGTGAGGTGATATAGCAACGGCCCGTCTTCGCCTCGATGCAGGGTTGATTTTGAGAACGGTGACCGTACTTAAGTTTGTATGTATGCGCGCCTGCGGCGAGGGCGAGTAGTTGACTTCCGAGGCAAATGCCGAGTATTGGTTTGTTGGCCGACATCGTCTTTTTGATGTGTTCGATCGTCGCGACACAGCGTGTAGGATCGCCGGGCCCATTTGAAATGAAAAGTCCATCGTATTCCTCTTCGGTGAAATCATAATCCCATGGGACGCGCACGAAGGTGACTTCGGGGCGCGTGAAAAGGCGGACTTGATTTTCCTTCATGCCACAGTCGATGCCGATGATTTTTATCGGACCATTTCCGTATACATGCTTTTTTTTGATGCTTACTTTGGCGACAAGGTTTTCTTTATTCGGATCCTCAAATTTAATGTTCGACTTCGTAAGTCGAACATTGTTCTTGATTCGTCCAAGCATCACACCGCGCTCGCGCAGACGCTTGGTAATGGCTCGCGTATCAACGCCGGTTATCGCCGGAACACCGGATTTCTTGAGCCAGTCGGCGAGAGATCCTTTGGCTGCGTGATGAGAGAATTCTTCGGAGTATTCGGAGACCACCAGTCCCGCAATCTGAACTTTCGATGATTCAAAGGTCGATGGATGAGGTACGCCGTAGTTGCCGACAAGCGGGTAGGTGCATACGAGTATCTGACCGGCGTATGAGGGATCGGTAAGGCTCTCCACGTAGCCGGTCATGCCGGTATTGAAGACCACTTCCCCGGTAATGGACGTCGGGGCGCCAAAACTTTTGCCTTCAAACACTGTGCCGTCTTCTAGATGGAGTTTCATACTGTGGCTCGCCGTAGCTCAAAAGAGCGGAGGCGGCTAGAAAAAAGCCCGCGATCGGCGGGCGATGGAAGCGGATATAACCCCGAAGCAAAATTCTCAATGCGATTTTTATCTATAATTTCTTGGTATTGTGGAAATGGTTCTGTAGACGAAACGTGAGAGTTTCCTGAATTTGCTACGGGGCAAAGAAATACACCCTGGCGGGTGTTCTTAGTTGGAAACTTCTTGGAGGTCATTAAAAGTGTAGTATAGCCGATTTCAGTTGCTTGTCAATAGGAGCTCCCGATTTGTCCACGCGAAGCGTGGCTACAAATCGCAGTCCTGTAAGGATATACTCACACCATGAATCGAGAAGCCTTACAGAAAAGTAAGCTGCCGGATGAGCCGGGGGTGTATTTCTTTCGCGACTCGAAAAAGAAGATCCTCTATATCGGTAAGGCGACTTCGCTGCGGGATCGGGTGCGAAGTTATTTCGCAGCCAATCTCACCGATGCTCGCAGTAGTGCCATCGGAAAGATGGTGATGGATGCGCATTCTGTTTCGTACAAAACGACGAGTTCCGTTCTCGAGGCCTTGATCCTCGAAGCGAATCTCATCAAAACGCACCAGCCTCCATACAATGTCGATGAGAAGGATAATAAGAGCTTTAACTACCTGATAATTACGAAGGAAGAATTTCCGCGCGTGCTCCTCGTGCGTGGCCGCGAGCTCTATCAGGGATGGAAAGACGCGGATATCAAACACGTTTTCGGGCCGTTCCCAGAGGGAGGTGCGCTCAAAGAAGCGGTGAAAATTGTGCGCAAGATTTTCCCTTTTCGAGACAAATGCATTCCATGTAAGAGGGTCAATACACTATATTCTAATTCGCGCGAATTAGA
>CAZFMA010000003.1:0-3331 GCA_964520015.1 uncultured Candidatus Saccharibacteria bacterium | reverse complement strand
AAAGAGCGAACGGCCTACTACGCAAAGGTCAGTAGTCGCTATATCGATACTGCGCTCGATGTGATTACCGACATCTTTCTCAATTCCACACTGCCGAGCAAAGAGATAACCAAAGAGCGCGGCGCAGTGATTCAGGAAATCGATATGTACGAGGATATGCCGATGCGCACGATAGACAATGTCTTCGACGCGCTTTTCTTTGGCGGAGAGCATCCGCTCGGGCGAACCATTCTTGGACCGAAGGAAAACATCCGATCGTTCTCGCGCAAGGATTTTGATACCTACCTCCATCGCAACTACACGCCGGGCAACACAGTCGTCTGCATCGCCGGCTCTTTCAATGAGAAGAATGTACTGGCGAAGATCAAAAAGGAATTCGGCGGCCTAAAGCACGGCAATCCACCCGACTACATTTCATTCAGCTCAGAGCAGAATGCTCCGCGCGTGGCGATTAAAGAGAAGAAGACCGATCAGACGCAGCTCATGCTCGGCGTGCCCGCGTATCCTTATCTGCACAAAGATGAGTACGCGCTTGAAGTCTTGGCCACTATCCTCGGCAGCGGCATGAGCAGCCGCCTCTTCACCGAGGTGCGCGAGAAGCGCGGACTCGCCTACTCCGTACACGCGTGGGCAGAAAAGTATCCGGACACCGGCTACTTCGTCGCACAGGCAGGCGTAGAGCATGACAAATTGGAAAAGGCAGTGCAAACCATCCTCGCGGAATTTAAAAAGATCAAGAAGCAAAAGGTCTCGAAGGTGGAGCTCAACAAAGCAAAGTCATACATGAAAGGCACGATGACCCTCGCCCTTGAGACGAGCGATCACGTAGCCGAAAACGCCGCGACTTCCCTCATCAACCTCGGCCGCGTCCGCTCGCTCGAAGAAGTCATCAAAGGAATCGAAAAAGTAACTGCTGAAGATATAGAGCGCGTCGCCCGCGACATCTTCAAAACCAGCGGCCTCAACCTCGCCATCATCGGCCCGCATCTGCAGAAAGAAAAGTTACTTTCACTTCTACGCGTATAAACCTTGCGTGCGCAAAAAAGACCCTCTTGTTTAATTTATCCGGTCGGATGAGATAAACAAGTCCATCCCTTGGGAACGATAAGGGCGTTTTTCAGGACTACAACCAATCGATGGGTTTTTTGTTGTGTTCGATTAGATACTCATTGGCACGGCTGAAGGGACGCGATCCGAAGAAGCCGGAGTGAGCTGCGAAGGGTGAGGGATGCGCGGATTCAATCACGAGGTGTTTACTGCGGTCGATGTGTGCGCCTTTGGCTTTTGCGTAATTGCCCCAGAGGATAAAGACGAGATTCTCGCGCTCTTCGGAGAGTTTGCGAATCACAGCATCAGTAAATTGCTCCCATCCCTTCCCCTGATGCGAGCCAGCAGTGCGAGCACGTACCGTGAGTGTCGCATTGAGAAGTAAAACTCCTTGCTTTGCCCATCGCTCCAAATCCCCCGTCTTATTTTTGAGCGGCTGCCCAAGATCGCTTTCTATTTCTTTAAATATATTTTGAAGTGATGGCGGGAGAGACATTCCTTCTTTCACCGCAAAACATAAACCGTTGGCCTGTCCCGGCCCGTGGTAGGGATCCTGTCCGAGGATCACGACTTCTACTTTGTCGAACGGCGTGAGCTCAAATGCGCGGAAAATGTTTTTCGGCGGCGGATAGACGATTGCGTGCTGGTATTCGCCTTTGACGAACGTTCTCAACGCTTTGAAGTACTCTTCACCGAACTCATCTTTCAATATCGCCTTCCACGAAGGCTCTATTTTTACACCCGTGTCAGTCATAGTCCCCATGCGCCTTTGAGTAAACCTGACTGCGTGATTATTCCCTTTAATGTACGTGGCTTGAATACACTTTTACCGTGGTATGCGACGCATACTTCGTGTTTTTTTCCGCCTATCGTCTTAACGTAGTAGTGATGGCTACCCTTAGTGTGATCCAAGCGAAAACCGTTGTCTTTTAAAACTCGGACGACATCATCAAAGGTCCAATTAAAGACCCGATTGGACATATTTAGACGCGAATGAATCCGAATTGTTTGACTTGTATCGGCGAAGCAACTGGCTTGTTGGCCACGAGCTTGCTCCACATCGCTTCATACTCGGCATCAGGCTTCTGATTGAGCGGAGAGATGTCTGAGCCTTTTGTTTTCCCTACCGCTTCCACGTACCCCTGTATAGCCTCTTGTAGGTTGTGAGTAACTACGTCAAAACTGTCACCCTCCTCTACGATATTGAATTCCAGCGCGACACCGAACCATGTATTGCCTTCTTTGAAGATTATGGTCCTCACCTGTCCTTTTTGCGGAGTATTCATATCCCTTACCTTAACCCAAAATGCATAAGAGCACAATGAATTACCAGCGTGCAGTCACTTTGATGCTGTTGGATTTGGCGGCAGAGGTTGGCATGCCATCCTTAGTCGGCTTACCACCTTTGAGTTTGATTTCTTTTACTTTCGTCGGAAGGCCGATACGATTTAGAAGTTTGAGGAACGGGTCTGGATCAAGTTCTTCCACGTTGACCATTCTTTGCGGGGCCCATTTCCCTTGTGCGACGAGTATCGCCGCAGCAATCGGGGGCACGCCTGCAGTGTAGGAGATTGCTTGTGACTCAACTTCCCGATAGCACCTTGCGTGATCGCAGTTGTTGTAGATGAGGACTTCGCGCCATTTGCCATTTTTCCATCCCTTCACCAAATCAGCGATGCAGGTCCAGCCCGTGTAGGTTTTGGCGAGCGATGCTGGATCAGGCAATACAGCCTTCAGTACCTTTAGAGGAACAACTCTCACTCCCTCGGCGGTCGTTACCGGTTTTTCAGAGAGCATGCCGAGATTACGCAGCACACCGAAGACATTGAGGTAGTGATCACCGAAGCCCATCCAGAAGCGGATGCTCTTGGCCTTGATGTTTTTGGAGAGCGAGTGTAATTCATCGTGACCGTTCAGGTAGACAGGCCGAGAGCCGACGACAGGAAATGTGTAATCCCATCGCTCAGAGTGCACCGGCCGTTCAACCCACTTGCGATTGATCCACGTCCAGACTTTTTTGAATTCGCGGAAGTTAATCTCGGGATCGAAGTTAGTCGCAAAATATTTACCGTGCGTGCCAGCGTTCACATCGAGAATGTCGACAGTGTCGATCGTATCGAAGTAGTGTTTCTGTGCGAGCGCGGCCCAAGCGTTCACAACCCCCGGATCGAATCCAACACCAAGAATTGCATTAATGCCCGCCTTCTTGGCCGCAGCCTTCTTCTTCCATTCATAATTCGCGTACCATGGCGGATTCTCTGCGACTTTAGTCGGATCTTCGTGA
>CAZFMA010000002.1:0-6432 GCA_964520015.1 uncultured Candidatus Saccharibacteria bacterium | reverse complement strand
TCTTCGATGAGATTAAAGAGTCCGTGCCCGCGGGGATAATCCCACCCAAGAAGCGTAAGGCCGGAGCACTGTGCATAGCGAATGGCGTTTTTGGTAAAGCGGGTGTTGGTGACGAGCCAGCCCTCATCGACGCGCGATGATTGCAGTGGAGTGTTGCGAAGATCATCGAATCGGGCTTTTACATAGAGGGCATCTTTGATGTCGGTTTTGCCTCCTGCATCGTTATGAAATTTTGCCTCGATGCCGATTCGCTTGCCATTTTTTTCTGCATAGACATCGACCTCGTGTGGCGCGCAGCGACCCGTGAGCGCGGCTCCGGTTTGCGCCTTCCAACCGTGTGCGCGTAGGACCTCGGCCAGGAATTGTTCAAAAGGAAATCCGGAGGGACCGAGGGCAAAAACGGCACGCTTTATCGAATACCGTGCTGCTACAGGAACGGATTCTTCGCGCCTTAATATCTCAAATGCATGCCGGTAGATATCTTCGGTCATCATGTGCGGCTTTAATTCCCGCACCACATGTGCGAGCACTTTTGCACGCATCGTCGTCGAGGCGCCCGCAAGCGCGAGCGAGTGCTCAAGCTTCGTGGGACTAAACGGTTCTTGCTCTCCATCTGCTTTGGTAATAAGAAGATGCGAAGCCAGTGATGGGTGGCTTTCTACCTGCCTCGCCGCAGCCGAGGCAGGGCGGGTATGCGGTATATATGGATGTGTTGTTGGTCTGCTCATAGCTCAGTCGTCATTTCGGTGTCTATGCCTTTTGCCGGCAGAACGACGATAGGAAGTCCTGCTCCATCGAGCGTCGCGCCAAATTGGACACCCAGAGGAGGAGCAAAGAGAATGGCGTGAAAGGCGCGCGGGGTCTCATCATTCTTACAATCCACTGAAGGCTCCCGCCACGTACTAAAATTCAGCATGTACGTAGTGCTGGAAAGTGCTTGTGTGCGGACTGAAAGCTGATCACAGGGGGAAGGGACGGTTACCATGCCTGAGAGATGATGCGCACCGGCACTAAATACATTTCGAACAAGGACAGGCTCATACACTCCGGCAGCGCGTGCATTCACCACACTTCCAACGACAAGGTAACTGACGTATGAAAGCGCGACAGCTCCTACTGCAAACCACAGCACGCGCCAGACCATTCCCCTATTCTACCTCGTTTTGAGGCGTAATTTCTTCACTATTCACACATGGTTACTACGCGACGACGCCACCCCCAAGGCATACGTCCTTGTCGTAGATAACAAGTGACTGGCCTGAAGATGCAATGTGGGGTTTTTCAAATGTAACGTGTACCTTCTCTCCTTCATGTGAGAGCGTGGCTCGAACTGGCTCTTCATGATACCGAGCTTGTATCAAAACATTCGTCGGGAAAGCTGGTTCTTGATCTATCCAATGCACATCGTCCAGAAGCGTTGATCCGCGAGCCGCATCCCCGCGGCTCGCGGATACCCGAATCGCGTTTGCCTTGACGTCAGTTGCAATCACGTAATAGGGGCCAGCCGTTTCTGCACGCGCGCTCGTAAACCCATGTCGCTGACCGCTCGTGTAGAGTGCCGCTCCCTGGTGCTCCCCTATTATTTTGTCTTTGAGATACACAGGTCCTGGAACAACGGGAATGTAACGACCCAAGAAATCTGCCATTGAGACTTCCCCTACGAAACACAACCCTTGACTGTCCGGTTTGTCCGCAACAGGAAGATTGAAACTTCGAGCTTTCGCTCGCACCTCTGATTTCAATAATCTTCCGATGGGAAAGAGCGTTCGCGCCAGATCTTCCTGACCCAATCTGTACAAAAAATACGATTGATCTTTGCTCGTGTCCCGCGCGCGAACGAGTTTGTAGTGCCCCTTCTCTTCTTTAATCTGCGCGTAGTGACCGGTCGCGATAAAGTCAGCCCCTTCTCCTATTGCCCATTTCAGAAATGCACCGAATTTAATATGACGATTGCAAAGGACATCGGGATTGGGCGTAACACCTCGTGCATAATCGCGCACCATCGATTCAACGACCTCTTTTTTATATTCGTCCGACAAATCTATTTCACGAAATGGAATTCCGAGTGCGGCACATACCCGCATCGCATCAAGCCGGTCCTCCTTCCACGTACACTCGATAAACTCTGGCTGCCATATCTTTATGAATACTCCTGTGACCTCGTAGCCCTGCTCTTTGAGAAGTGCGGCCGACACGGCGCTATCTACGCCACCGGACAATCCGACAAAGACTTTCATTACAGCAATGTACGCTGTCAACCTGCCCTGTAGCAAGCGGATAACGTTTTGCTACAGGGAAATACACTCAAGTTCCCAGATACCGAAGCTTTTTTCGGAGATGCTCTTGATAGGTTTTACTGAAATGCGTGACGCCGGTATTGTCGGCGAGGTAATACAAATAACTATTTTTGGTCGGCTTTGCAGCAGCGAGAAGCGAATCGAGTGAAGGGCTTCCGATGGGCGAAGGGGGCAAACCTTTGTGCACGTACGTGTTGTAGGGCGAATCGCTTACCAGATCCTTCATCGTGAGATCAAAGGTTCCCTTGCCAATCGTGTAAAGGAAGGTCACATCCACCTGCAGTGCCATTCCCTTCTCCAAGCGATTCCATAGTACGCCGGCAATCATACGCCGGTCTTTCGGATCCTTTGCTTCCCGCTCCACGATCGATGCCATCGTGACGATTTCCGCGAGAGAATGGGTGGAAGAGGCAAGCTCCGGAGCTATGGTGAGGATATTCTGATCAAAATTTTGCCGCAGCGCCTGCAGCACCGTACTTTCCGTCGCATTCGGCATGAAAAAGTAGGTGTCGGGAAAAAGGTATCCCTCCTGTGGTTGCGCTTCGGCTAAGAAGCGATCTGCATCGAATCGCTCGAGCTGTGCATCGAGTATGAGTGCCATTTCTTTCGTCATCGCTCCTTCGTGAATACGAATCCGAATAGGCTCAAGACCGAATTCGCCAAACGCGAGCACACGGGCAACTGAGAAAATGTCGCGCGGTTGTTTGAAAATGTAGTCCCCCGCGCGCACAGACCGCTCTTCGCCCATTCCCCCAATGAGAAGCCGCAGCACCAAAGCCGACCGTACCACGCCTTGTTCTTCCATATCCTTCGCGACGACCTCGAGAGACGATCCCTCGGGGACAGACACCAGGGTATCAATGGGGAAATTATCCGGAGGCTGGATTATTCCTACATAGAGAATTACGCTGAGATATCCGACAAGGCAGATCGCGATGATGGTCCGACGATTGGCATGGAGACGCCATCTTTCTTCGAGACTACCGACAGCGGTGTGCACTCTATCAAGGAGCGTTTGGACATGCCTAAAGAAGGGTGACATACGATAGTATAAGTACTAAATACAAAGTACCAAGTGCAATGTTTCAAGGAAATGCATGCGTTCTATTTAGTACTTGGTACTTAAAACCTAGTCCTTATGAGTCTACTTCGGCAGATTCGGTGGTGGTTCTGCTTTTTTCGCGGGAATGCGCTCAAGGCCCGGAGCCGAAACAGAAGCGCTTGGCGGATGCCACATACTTGCGATCACTTCCGTCGACATCATATTGTGCGGGAAAATCCATGGCCGGTAAAAATGCGAGCGTCTGCGATATGCATCGAGCGCACGGCGGATCATGAGGTTCCACCGAATGTCTTTGTAATCTTGCCATGGCCAATCGAAAGGATTTCCCCACCGACGAGGACGCATCTGATTCATATACTGCGGGTTGCCAAAAGGCCTCCACAGCCAGCGTATCCCCGTGTAGCCCGGAGCGCTGAAATCCTTTTTGTCGGCAATATAGACGCCACGCATGCCGACATTAAAGGGGTGTTTGCCCATATTACGATCCATCGTCTTAATCAATTCCGTGTATCGATACATCGGCACACGGGCAAAGGATTTCCACCGGTCAGGACCATTAGGATCTGACTGATCACCTGTTGTCTCTTTACGCAAGACGTCGATCTCATCTTTTATAACACCTTCAAAACGGCTTTCGGTCTTCCACCAGGGGCCACCCGGCACGCGTCGCAAATCTCTGCACATCGTGATGATGATCTGCACCCACATCTGCTCAGAGGGCTTGAGTGCACTCATACGCTCTAGCACAACGGCAAACGGATCGACCCGATATTCGTCTTTCGGATCCTTATCGAGCTCAAACTCAACATACGTCCGAATCGGATACGCATCGTTACGCGGTTCATACCGCCAATCGGTGGGAAAGGCATCCTGCTTTTCAAAATCCATCTTAAATTTGGCTGCGTAGTCCTCTACTTCCACGAGCTCAACTTCCGGATAGTACGAATACATCGCCGACTCCACGGTTTGCCGCCAGTTTTTCCACGTCCAGATATAGAAATGGATCTCGCCTCCAAACGATGCTATTTCGAATGAAAAGTACGGACGGCATTGGCCCTGCCACGATCTGTTGAAAAATGTCGTCTCTCCGGAATCCGTCCACAGTATCGAGAGTGCGTTCTCCATGGCGCGGGGGGAGCGCATAACCTCCCGCGGCATTTTCACCTCCAAGAGGATTGATTCCCTGTTGAAAATGTATTTGCTCCGAACATACGAGATCCACGACCCCCACACTGAAACGACGAGCACGACAGGCAGCCACACAGGTGCTGTTCCCACGACCCATCCAAGCGCAAAAAGCGCGAGATTTGGTATTTGGGTGGATAGAACCGTCAAGAGACCGACGAACATAATACTCAACATCATGCACCGCGAGAGTCCCCAATAACTTCCCAAATAGCCATCAACAAGGGTATGGAGATTGAAGCTCGAAAGAGCTCCGACATTTATGCGCAAATCAGTGGCCGAAGCGATCCCTGTTTGCTCGTACTCATGAATCATGCGCCAATTATATCACTCCGAACAACGTAATTATACGGCTCACATTCAGCATGTGAGTACGAAAAACGCCTGTATCCAGAAAAAACCAGAGACGTGCTGAACGAGAGATTGAGGTTAAACCTCAATCTCGAAGATTGGAGGAGGAGAAAATCTCGCTTGAGAACTACTTCGCGAGCGCGTACTTCCCCTCAGGAGTCCTGACGAACTTGTTGTTTTGTAAATTCACCGCAATCGTTGCGTCTTTCACGTACCTTTCGCGCTTCACGCGCTCGATAATCTCATCTCGTGTAAGCGGTCCTTCGCGTTCGAGAATACCGAGGATGACGTCGCGCACGACGCCCGGTTGATACCCCCACTCCTTCAAGGCGTAGAGTCCGCGGCCGACGAGCACGAAGCGGTTGTCTTTGATAAGTTCGTTGTGCGTCGTTGCAGGATGGGTCTTGCGATTGAAAAGCTTTTCGATATTTTTTGCAACTTCAATAAAGTGCATCGGAGAACCGTGGCGCTTCAAGGTGAGGTATGCAAAATCGCGCGTGTTCTTGATTCGCACGTGCGGGGAATCCTGCCTTCCCCATTCGCCCAGCGGATTGCGACCGATGCGCTTGGAAATCAAAAGCCAGCGCGGAAGGACTTCCGGCCCTTTATTTTTTACCCCTGCCTGCTTCAGATGTTTTGCAAAGAGTTCCAAAAACTCTTCCTCCGGAGTCAGCTTGTTATCGTCGATCGCCTCGTAGAGACTCGCGAGCGCTGCTTCCACCTGCTCCGTGAGTTGTTCGTCTACATGCCACCGAGATGCGAAGTCATTGTTCTCGCGTCGATCAGTAAAATGATGTCCCACGGTGAGGAGGAAGAGCAGGTGATTGCGATCTGCTTCGTTTTTGGCAAGTTCCTCAAGAATGGTCTTTTCTGCCAAGACTCCCCCGAGAGTAGCCATGGCAGCCTTCAAGTTCTCCCAATTAGCCGCAAGCGCTGCATATACTTCCGAATCGCGTACGAGCGAGATGCTGTGGTTTTCGATCTGCCTGACGCGTTCACGAGTGATGCCGTATTCCTGCCCAATAGCGTCCAGCGTGCGTCGCTCGCCCTTTCCCGAGAGCCCAAAACGATCCGTAAGCACCTTACGTGAACGCTCCGGCAAACCCGCCAGGAGGTCTTTTGTGACTGTTTTTGGTGAAAATGAAAGCATACGAATCTCTGTTTTGGCGTAAAATAAGGATTTTCTGAGCAATTTGACTATTTCTATTCCTGTGGTTTACGTTGTATCAAACTTGAGGTGCAGAGTCAAGCGTTGGTTAATTCCGAAAGTACCAGTCCCTCCCGCGCCCAGCGCGGGAGGGACCAGAGAACGCGACGGCGCTCGCCGTCAGATCGGCCCAAGCTCGGCTGGCTCGGAAGAGCGGCTACGCGAGTGCCGCTACTTTGAGGGCGAGCTGTGCTTGGCGGCAACGCCGCCGCCCAGCCAGGTGCGAGGCTTCTTGCCGTCCCCTCCGTGCCTTCCAGGGCGCGATAGCCCCCCTCTTCCGGCTGGCGAACTTCTTTCTCCGCGTCATCGCGTCGAGGCCGACGCTGACG
>CAZFMA010000001.1:0-3692 GCA_964520015.1 uncultured Candidatus Saccharibacteria bacterium | reverse complement strand
AGGAGGTTCATCGGGTACTTCAACCCCCGCTTCTTTTTCCTACACTACACCGACCATCGTATCATCCGGCAGTGCGGCGTTTACATTCACCCTCTCCTTCAATCTTCCGTCATCATGCACGGGGTACCGACTTTCATGGGGAGATGGTACGGCGGATGTTGTGCAAAACGACGGTGGTACCTCCTGTGCGCAAACAACCTCCATTAAATCTCTCACTCATCAGTATCCGCAGAGCGGTTCATACACGATCACATTAAAAAGAGGAGCCAACCTTTCGCGCATTGATGACATTGCACTTACGGTCTCCAATTAACGCATGAGGTATCGTAGAACCATTGTAGGAATTGCCATACTATTTTCGATAATTCCCTTTTTTGCGAGTGCCGTTACCGTAGAAGAACTTACAGCACAAGTGCAAGGACTTCTGACACAGCTTGCTGCGCTGCAGACTAACAGCTCTACTCAAAATCAAATATCGGTACATCCCGCTCTGCCAGCGGTACTCACGACTCCGAATTACTGCCCCTCCTTACAGCGGACTCTTTCTCGTGGTAGCCAAGGCACGGATGTACGTGCGCTTCAAGGGTATCTCATTCTCTTCAAGTTACTTTCCGCTGATTCAAATTCGGGTTTCTTTGGACCTCTCACAGAAAACGCGGTACGCAATTGGCAGCAGGAACACGCTGTCGTGTCTTCTGGCGACGCCGCCTCTACCGGTTGGGGAGTGGTCGGGGTGCGAACACGTGCGGCGATTGCTGCACAATGCAGGAATATCACCACTCTGGCCCTGCCGGCTTCTCCGGCACCTTCTCCCGCACTTCCGTCGTGTCCTATTGCACCACCTCCTTCAACCATATGTTCGACAGGGTGGCAGGCGAATACGGACGCAAATGGCTGTACCACTTCCTATAGATGTGCGGTACCTCTCCCCGGCGCCTCATCGAACGTATTTTCGGCGTCCCCTCCCTCCGGTACCTCTCCGCTTTCGGTCACATTTTCGACAAACATTCAGAGCCCCACCTCCTACGCAGGTGGTGAATACAAAATCGATTATGGAGATAGCAGTGTCGAGATTATCGCAGGGTGCTCGCTTGCAAGTGTGTGCAGTCTTGACTCAGGCACTCACCGCCACGCCTACACTGCTTCCGGAGTGTACACAGCCCGCCTGCTTTTCTTTGATAGGACTACCTGTACCAGTAGCTTCGTGGGCTGCATTTCAGGACAACAAACAGTCGCATCTCTCACGATTACCGTGGACGGTTCGACCAACATCCCCGCTGCAACTACCACCACGACAACCACCACCACGGTCTCTACTTCATCGGTCGCCCATCTTTCCGTGTCATTTACTCCAGCTACCGTTGCCCGAGGACAGACCATCGCGATTTCTTGGGAAAGCACGAATATCCCCGCGGGATCTAAAATCCGCTTGGAAGTATGGCCTCTCGCCGCGACAGTCACTGAAGGAAACAATGACAAGGGAATTGGAGGAGTTCTCGCCGCATCTGGGAGCTATACATGGACACTTCCAAGCGCTAACGCTGGATGCACGGCGGATAGCGGCAATATTTCCTGCATAAGTTCCGGCCAATATAAAATTGTGGCGAAGCTCTATTCCGGAAACGAATGTTGGGGATTCTGCTCTTCGACGACATCACGCACGATCTACGTAACGGTGCCCACAAGCGCGTTTACTGTCACACAGTGATACGTATGAGAACGCGTATAGGTACTATTGCGCTCGGAGCGATCCTTTTCATCATTCCGGGTATTTCTCTCGCACAATCACTCTCGTGTCCTTCTCTCACACGCACGCTCACGATGGGTACGCAGGGAGAAGACGTTCGAGCCCTGCAGCAATTTCTTATCAGCGAAAGAGAGCTTTTATCCGACTACGCGACAGGATATTTTGGTTTTTTCACACAAGCGGCGGTAGGAAGATGGCAGAAAAGCAACGGTGTTGTCACTTCCCTCGACGAATCAGGCTTGGGTATTGTGGGGCCAAGGACGCGTGCCGCGATCACAGCACAATGCGCTCGTACCTCAGTAAGTTCTTCGAATGTCATACAGACCCCGACCGCGCCGAAGGCCGGAAATTCAACTGCAGGCGAGACCATGGGCAAGTGTAAATCCAGTCAGGTACCAAAAAAGCCCTGCGCAACTTCGTGGCAGGGGAAGCGTGGTAGCGATGGCTGCGTTACCTCCTGGTATTGCGCCGTTACCGCTACGCGATACGTTACGCCTGCGTCATCCACGGGAGCTCTACCATCAACGTCAGCCACCTCGTCGCAGTCTGTTGCATTTCCACTTGGTCCTTCAACAACCGGTACCATTCCTTCCAACACCGCGACCTCCGGTGGAATGACCACAACCGGATATAATTTGTTTACGTACTGGTGTTTGCACGGAGATAATGGGGCTGGCTATTGGTCTCAAATACCATGTCCCCCAGGAGACACCGGCGTCACCTACGGAAGTTCGGCGAATGTGCAGGAGGGCGATATTTGTGCTCCAGAAGGCAGACAAGAATTTATCGCGTGCCCGTATATGGCAAATTGTTATGGCGGCGGAACGTATCTCCGGTGTACAAGATCAATTTGGCAGCGGTTTTAATTATTCTTGATGGAGTTCTCTGGAATTTACAATCCGGTCGGCAAGAGCGGGATATTTTGAAAGCCGCGGATCTTCTTTTACAAGATTTTGCGCTTCATCACGCGCGGCGCGGATGAGCTTTACATTTTTCAAGGCTTCCATTCCGAGATCAGTGACACCCCACTGTTTGCGGCCCAATAAGTCGCCCGCGCCGCGCGCTTCCAGATCCGCCTCCGCGAGTTTGAAGCCGTCGGCAGTTTCCGCAAGCGCCTTCAGGCGTTTGATAGACATTTCACTTTTACTTTCGGTGAGAAGAAAACAGTACGGTTTATGAGCGCTTCTCATAATTCTGCCTCGAAGCTGGTGGAGTTGCGCGAGCCCAAAGCGCTCCGCCCCCTCGATCATCATTACCGTTGCATTTGGTATGTTAATGCCGACCTCAACCACCGATGTAGCGACCAAGATATCAATTTTGTGTGCTGCAAATTCATCCATCACCTTGTCTTTCTCTTTGGAAGTAACACTTCCATGAAGCAGTCCGACACGGAATTCAGGAAATATATCTTTGGCAAGTCGCTTCGCTTCTGCCTTCGCCGATTTTGCCTGCAGCGCATTCCATTTTTCAGGATCAGGTTCTTCGATACGCGGGCAAATCACAAACGCCTGTCTCCCTGCTTTTAATTGTTCGCGTACATGCTCGTACGCAGCAGCGCGTTCATTCGGTTTTACTATCGAAGTTGTGATTTTGGCACGACCGGGGGGCAATTCATCGAGTATCGAGAGGTCAAGATCACCATAGACAGTAAGAGAGAGAGTGCGGGGGATAGGAGTCGCGGTCATCGAAAGAAAATGAGGCGCGGCGTCGCCCTTGTGTGCGAGCGCACGGCGCTGCCTCGTGCCGAATCGATGTTGTTCATCGACGATCGCGTATGCGAGATGTTGGAATTTAACGGATTTCTGGATAAGCGCATGCGTTCCCACGAGCATTGCTATTTCTCCGTTTGCGATCCACTTGAGAAGTTGTGCGCGTGAGATGTCGGTAGCTCCATCCTTTACCACTTTGGAGGGGAATTTTTTGCAGCCGCTTCCTGTAATGAGAG